>JANXSC010000221.1 GCA_025352845.1 Opitutaceae bacterium | reverse complement strand
AGCGCCTGCACGTTGAGCCGCGCGAGGCCGGTGCCGAAACCCGTGAAGACTTTCTCCCGCACCTCCGCACGCCCGTCGCCATCGCGATCCTCGAAGCGCCAGATGTCGGGCGTCGCGGCGACAAACAGGCCGCCATTCGCCCAGATGAGCCCGGTCGGCCATGGCAGGTTGTCCGCGAAGACCGTGCTGGTCTCGTAGAAGCCGTCGCCATCCTTGTCCTCGAGCATCGTGATGCGGCCCCAATGCGGGTCGTGGTCGCGCTCCTCCGAGTAGTCGATCATTTCGCAGACGAACATCCGGCCGTTCTCATCAAACGTGATGGCCACCGGGTCGCGCACGAGCGGCTCATGCGCCGCGAGCTCGAGCTTGAAACCCGGCTTCACCTTCCACGTCGCGATGGCGGCCTTGGGCTCGACGGCGGGATAGCGCGGCAATTCCTTCGCCGGATCAAGCGCCGTGGGATTTTTGCTTTCGCCGTAGGCCTGGGTGTAGGTGATGCGCGAGGTCGGCACCTCGGCGGCGAAGGCGGCGAGGCAAACGGTGGTAAACGCGGCGGCGAGGAATGGTTTCATGGGGGGCGAGGAGACTTGTTCTGGTAACTCATCGGTTACGCGTCAATCGCGCGGGTGACAGGCAGAGATCTCAGGGCGCATCTCAGTTTTCTGACATGGGCGGGACGCCCATGCCACGTGGCACGGGCGTCCCGCCCGTGAATTTGCAGAAAACTGAGATGCTCCTCAACCAGACATCTCCCCACACCGACGCGAAGGCCGCAAACGAGCCGAACCGCCACGATTCGTTGCGCCCTTGGCGACCTTGGCGCGAAGGGCGCAGCTCATTTTTTTGCCGCGGTGACCGACGCCTGATGTAGCGCGGTCAGCCTGACCGCGTTGATCGACCCAGCACGGGCAGGCTGCCCGTGCTACGTTGCACGCGTTTCCTCTCAAGGAAGCGTGCAAAAAAGTGAGCTGAGACCTTGGCGTGAAGCGGGTGTCGCTAAAACCTCGCCTCGCCCGCGCCAGCCCGCGACGTTGCGCCATGCGTCCTCCCCTCCGCATCGCCCTCGTTTTTGTCGCCACCCTCTTCGTCTGGGCCGCGGCCCTTGCGGCCGCGCTGGCCGCCGACCCTTGGAACCGCGCCGATGTCGTCGCCTGGTGCATCGTGCCCTACGATGCCCAGAAGCGCGACTCGGCCGCGCGCGCCGAGATGCTCAACCGGCTGGGAATTCGGCGCCTCGCCTACGACTGGCGCGCCGAGCACGTCGCGTCGTTCGACACCGAGGTCGCCACGATGCAGCAGCACCGCATCGAGATCGTCGCGTGGTGGTTTCCGACGACTCTAAACAAAGACGCCCGCCTCATCCTCGACGTGATCGCGCGGCACGGGATTCATCCGCAGCTCTGGGTCACCGGCGGCGGCGCGCCCACGACCGCCGCCGAAAAGCAGCTGCGCATCGAAACCGAAATCGCCCGGCTGCGCCCCATCATCGACGCGGCGGCGAAGCTCGGCTGCCAAGTCGGACTCTACAATCACGGCAGTTGGTTCGGCGAGCCCGAGAACCAGCTCGCGCTCGTCACGCGCCTGAAGCGCGACGGCTGCACCAACGTCGGCCTCGTCTACAATTTCCACCACGGTCACGATCACCTCGCGCGTTTCGCGGCAGTGTGGCCGCAAATTCAGCCGCACGTCTTCGCCGTGAACCTCAACGGCATGATCGACGGCGGCGACAAGCAGGACAAAAAGCTCCTCTACCTCGGCGAAGGCGATCGCGAGCTGGGTCTGATGCGCACCATTCAAACGAGCGGCTGGCGCGGACTCGTCGGCGTGCTGAACCACCGCACCGACGTCGATGCCGAGGTGGGCCTTAAGAAGAACCTCGATGGACTCGAACGCCTCGCAACGCAGCTCAAAGCGTCGCGATGATCCAAGAAGTCGGCTCGCCATTGCATTTGAAAAGCAATGGCCGGCTCAACCCAACCTGATTCCGAGCGCATCCCACTTTCTTGCGCAGGCCGTGGTTTCTGTAGGAGCGTGGCTTATCCGCGCCCGGTTTGCAGAGGGCGCGCACGAGGCGCGCCCCTACGACGGAATCCCGATTGGCAGAAAACTAAGACACGCCCCGGACCTCCCGTCTGCTCAGCTGAATCCGGCTTGAATCCCAAAACGCCGCTCCCAAGTTAGCCAAACAAGATGACCAAAACGAAGTTGGTTATTACCTGTTAGCCAAAAAATGCTTTACACCATAATCGAAAGCTTCTCGCCTGCGGATGGCGAACGATGGACGAAATATTGTGCATGGCGTGGCATACAATTCGAACGTTTCGATTCCATCGACAGGATCTTGCGGCCCAGTTTATGCGCAAAACCAAGTGACGAAGATTGGCCGCACATCGTGAACGAAAATTTCATGCTTCATTATTTTACCGAGCTAGCTTACTCCGAAAAGAAAAGAGAAAAGCTCGGAAAGGGAGATTTGATCGGTGTCGCATTCGACGAGCATGACGAAAAGTCGCTTGAGTTTTTAGGATATGACCTAATCGACGGTTATAATGATGTGTCATTGCTTACCAATTGGGGGAATGACACGGAGATTATTAATCGTTCGATTTCTAGCTCCGGTTTGATTGGTAGCCGGGCCGTAATTGAAGAAATCCAGGAGGAATTAATAAGATCGCACGGGAATGATGCTCACGTTGAAGGGTGCAAGATCACATCAATCTATAAACCTAAACATGGCTAACACCGGACTGAGCCACTGAGATCCCATTTTTCGATTCAACCGGAAACGATGTCAGAGCATGGCGCGACGACATCGCGATTTCACCCGCCTCATCTGCCCACAAGCACAGGCACCATTTCGCTCCTTACGGTTTCTTCTGCTGCGCGTAGATCACAGCCGCTTCTGACCGGCGTGACACGTGGAGTTTCTCGAAGACGGTGCTGAGGTAGTTCTTCACGGTCTTCTCGCTCAACCCGAGTTGGGCGGCGACTTCCTTGTTGGTGCAACCTTCCGCGATGAGCGCGAGCACGCGGCGCTCCTGCGGCGAAAGGATCGCGAGCACGTCGCGCGTCGTGCCGCCGCCTTTCACGATCTGCATCACGCGGACGGTGATGGCGGGGTCGAGGGTGGATCTTCCGGCGGCCACGTCGCGGATGGCGGCCACCAGAGCGCGGCCGTCAATCTCCTTGAGCAGGTAGCCGTGGGCTCCGGCGCGAATGGCATCGTCGACGACCGTGTCGTCGAGCACCGAGGTCAGAATCAGGACGCGCGACTCGGGCGAATTTTTCAGGATCGCGGGGCAGGCATCGATGCCGGTGCCATCGGGCAGGCGGATGTCGAGCAGCACGACGTCGGGTTTCAACCGCGCGCTGGCGGCTATACCTTGCGCGACGTTGGCAGCGAGCACAACGAATAGCGCCATCGCTACGGAACACGGCAGGAGATTCATGCGAAATCGCGACGCAGCGTGGCGGGTGGCGCGGCACGTCAAAACTTTCGACATTTGATCCCGCCCGCGTTTTGTTGGCCAGCTCGACATGAAGTCCTTCTACATCACGACCGCCATTGATTACGTGAACGGTTCGCCCCACCTAGGCCACGCCTATGAAAAGGTGCTGACGGACGTCATTGCGCGTTTCCGGCGGCAGATGGGCGACCAGGTGCACTTCCTCACTGGCGTCGACGAGCACGGGCAAAAAGTGCAGGCCAGCGCGAAGAAGAGGGGCATACCGCCCCAGCAATTTTGCGACGAAGTGAGCGCAGAATTTCGCGCGCTGCTGCCGAAGCTGAACATCTCGAACGACGACTTCATCCGCACCACCGAGGTGCGGCACAAAAAAGTCGTGCAGGCCGTGCTCCAGCAGCTCTTCGACAAGGGCGAAATCTACCAGGCCGAGTATCGAGGCTTTTACTCCACGCGGCAGGAGCAGTTCCTTCAAGACAAGGACCGCCTGCCCGACGGCTCGTGGCCCGAGATCTTCGGCGAGGTCACGGAGATCGTGGAATCGAATTACTTTTTCAAACTGAAGCAGTATCAGGCGTGGCTGGTGGAGTTCTACGAGCAAAACCCGAATTTCATCTTCCCGGCGTTTCGCCAGAAGCAGGTCGTCGAATTCCTGAAAGAGCCGCTCAACGATCTCTGCATCTCGCGCCCACGCGAGCGGCTCGAATGGGGCATCGAGCTGCCGTTCGACGCGGACTACGTGACCTACGTGTGGTTCGATGCGCTGATAAATTACTACTCGGCCGTCGCCGACCTACCCGGCGTGTGGCCGGCGACCTATCACGTCATTGGCAAAGACATTCTCGTGCCGCCGCACGCCGTTTACTGGCCGATCATGCTGCACGCGGCCGGCCTCGCATTGCCCAAGGGCATCATCGCGCACGGCTGGTGGCTGCAACGCGGCGCCAAGATGTCCAAGAGCACCGGCAACGCGCTCAACCCGCTCGACCTCGTCGAGGAATTCGGCGTGGACGCCTTCCGGTATTTCCTGATTCGCGAGATGAACGTCGGGCAGGACAGCGACTTCACCCGCGAGCAATTCCTCGTGCGCTACAACAGCGAACTCGCGAACAACCTCGGCAACCTCGTGAACCGCACGCTCAACATGACGACGCGCTTCGCGGCCGGCGTGCTGCCGGCGGCGGAGGTTGATCTCCGTGACTCAGCGAACGTGGACGAGTTGGAACTCACAGTGAAGTGGGAGATGCTCCGAAGAGACCTCGTTAAAATGAATGAAGGGTTTCAGTTTCACTACGCGCTAGAGCGCACGATGGTGTTTCTCACCGAGACCAACGCCTATATCGAGAAGCGCGCGCCGTGGAAACTCGGCAAGTCTACCGACCCCAAGGATCAATCCCTCCTGCGCACGTCACTCGCGACGATGGCTGAGGCTCTACGCCTAGCGGTTGCTGCGATGCAGCACATAATTCCATCCACGACCGAGAAAATCAACGCCGTCTTGGGCTATACGCCTGGCCCTAAGTGGGAGAGTGAACTGGAATGGGGCACGAAGCTTGCCGGATGCAAATTCGCCGAGGCGCTCGTGCTTTTTCCGCGGCCCGCGCCGCCGGAGAAGAAGTGACTGTAGCCGGCCTCGCTGAGGCCGGTCCGGGGTCGGCGACCCCGGCTACACAGCAAAGCCTCCAATGACGATTCTCCCGCTGAATCCCACGGAAAACGCCTCACCCGAGGCGTTGCTGGCGTTTCTCGGCGAGTGCCGCGCTGCGGCCGTGCGCGACGGTCACGCCAAGCTCGTGAGCATCTCGCTCGCGGTCGACGCCCTCGATCCGCTCGCCGTGCTCGAGTCGATCTTCGAGCCCGGCGAGCCGCATTTCTACGCCGAGCGCCCCGCCATCGAAACCGCGATCGCCGGCGCCGAAATCGCCGCGGCGTTTGAGGCACACGGTCCGCAACGCTTCGCCGCGGTGCAGCGCTGGGCCACCGAGATGATCGCGCACACGATTGCGGTGGGCGATGTGACCGCGCCCTTCGGCGGGCCGCATTTTTTCGCAGGCTTCGCGTTTCACGACGAGGTCGAGCCGGGCGAGCCGTTTCCCGCCGCCTTCGCGTTTGTCCCACGCTGGCAGGTGGCGCTCGCCGGCACGACCACCACGGCGGTCGCCAACTTGCTCGTCGCCCCCGATGCCGATCTCACCGCGCTGGCGCTGCGGGTGTGGCGTGCGCACCAGAAGTTTCGCGGTTTCAACTATGGCGACGGTGACGACAGCGA
This sequence comes from Opitutaceae bacterium, assembly GCA_025352845.1. Classification (GTDB taxonomy): domain Bacteria; phylum Verrucomicrobiota; class Verrucomicrobiia; order Opitutales; family Opitutaceae; genus ER46. The sequence continues at coordinate 702 of JANXSC010000221.1, read as the reverse complement.
ACGTGGCACGGGCGTCCCGCCCGTGGAATTGGCTCACGCGGCACCAGATCACGGGCCAGACGCCCGTGCCACGGCCCCCATTGAGATAAGGCGTGGTGCATACCTTCCGCACTGGACGCGCGAGGATGGAATCTACGCGGTAACATTCCGCCTAGGTGATTCGCTACCGCCCTCTGCGGTCGAAGCCTGGCAGGACGAGCGCGCTTGGATCGAGATTCGCGCGCGCCAACAGGGCCGGCCCCTATCGGCGCATGAAGACGAACGACTGTTCCGGCTGCATTCGGAAAAAATCGAAGCCTTTCTTGATTCCGGTAGCGGGGCCTGCCATTTGCGCCGACCGGACGTGGCCGCGCTGGTCGCCGGAGCGTTGCGACATTTCGACGGTGACCGCTACGAATTACACGACTGGTGCGTGATGCCCAATCACGTTCATGCCGTAGTTCGCCCGCTCAACGGCCATCGTCTGGACAAGATTCTACACAGCTGGAAGTCCTACACCGCAAAGGAGGTCAACCGGCGGCTGGGTCTGACTGGAGAGTTTTGGCAGCCGGAATATTACGATCATCTGATTCGTGACGAGGCGGACTATCTTCACGCAACCGGCTACGTGCGCGAGAATCCCGCGAAAGCGGGATTGCGCGACTGGCAATGGTTCGGGCGTGGCACGGGCGTCCCGCCCGTGGAATTGGCTCACGCGGCGCC
>JANXSC010000205.1 GCA_025352845.1 Opitutaceae bacterium | reverse complement strand
CCGTGCCAGCCACACATGGCCAGCGTCCAGAGTTCGTGAACGCGCGACTGGAGCACACCGAAAATGGCGTCGTCCTCAGACGCGATCGCGATGACTTTGGAGTCGGGCAACACGACCGTATCGAGCCAGACAAAAATGCGATGCTTGGCGACGCGCGCGGTGCCGAGGTAGCGCGCGTGACCGAGCGTCGCTTCTCGGAAATCGCGCAGCGTGCGACCGAGCAGCCACCAATGCTTGCGCCGCCACGAGTCGTTGTTGCGCAGTCGATCCTCTTTCACGTTTTCGACTACGTGCTGAAACGGCAGCACATAGACCGCCGCGGATTCTTTGGTGCGGCCGACACCGAAGTCCACGATCCAGCGATTGGAATTTTCGCGCACAAGATCACTGCCGTTGCGGAACGGTCGCACGACATCGCTGTTCGGCCGCGCGCCAGATTTTTTCGTATGGAGGAGTGCCACGGCCTTTTCGTGCTCCATGTCAAAGTCGCCGACCTTGGTCGTGCCCATGAAACAGAGCTTCGTATTGGTGGCTAAGAATTGTTTCTCCGTCAGGTCGAGGCCGCTCGTAAGATCGGCATGAATTTCGAGGACTTCGCGCCCATCGAGCACCGGCTTGTCCAAGGTCTCAGGGCCGCCAAAGCCGACCATGCAAATGCGGATGGCGGTGCCGGCATCGAACCAGTCGCGGTCGGAGATGCCGAAAAAGATTTTTCCCGTCTCCTTGATGCGCTCGAACGCTCGTCGCGAGCTGATTTGCTTTGAGCCGGTCGTCGCGAGCAAGCCGGCGCGCAGGCATTTGCCGTTGGCGATGAGGTCGCGCGTTTTCTCGAACCAGTAGCAGCAGAAATCGGAAGTGGCCGGGAGCCGGTCGCCGTAAATATCGAAGACCGCCTGCACGTAGTGGTCGCCGAGTTCGGTGCGCAGCCGTTTGTTGCCGAGAAACGGCGGATTGCCGACGATGACATCGCACTCGGGCCATTGGCGCTCGGTGTAGAATTTCAGGGCGTCGTCGCTCGCGTGTTCGCCAGCCCGCGCTTCCTTGAGCGACTTCGCTTTGTTGTGGAAGTGCGGGACGAGCAGAGCGTCCTCGTTGTGAAACCCGTCGAGCACCTGGAGGACGGGCGTGTGGACGGATTCAAAGCCGTTGTCGCGGCGCCACTGGAGCCAGCCGATTTGCACCGACACTTGCGCGAGTTCGAACGCGTAGGGGTTGATTTCGAGGGCGCGAAGCTGCTGCACGCTTACTTCCAACTCGAAATGAAACCCGAGGTGCTTGGCGAAGCCGATGACTTCCTTTTCCAAGCCCAGCAGCATCTGGAGCGAGACGTAGAGAAAATTTCCGCTGCCACAGGCGGGGTCCATGACAACGACCATGCGCAGCTTCGTGAGGAAAGCGGCGAGGCGGGCGCGGTCGGCGGGCGTGCCTTTCTCCCGCGTGAGCGAGGGCAGCAAGCTGGCGTTGACGGCGGCCCATTCGCGGCGGAGCGGGGCCATGAGCACCGGCTCCACCAAATCGCGGATGTCCGCTTCGCCCGTGTATTGCGCACCCAACGCGGCGCGCTGGCTTTCATCGAGCGCCCGCTGAAAGAGCGTGCCCATGATGCTCGGCTCGATGAACTGCCAGTCGGCCTCGCCGGCGACGGCGAGCTGGTGCAGTTCCTCATCGGACAATTCGAAGACCGTAAAATCCTCGAAGAGATGGCCGTTGAAGTGGCGAATCTTGTCTTTGCCGAACGCGCCGCCGGTGGCCATGACGGCGAAAAGATTTTCGAGCGTAACGGCGAGATGATGTGGGTCGCCCAAGCCGGTTTTGAGCAGCTCGGTGAAGAGTCGCTTGGGGAGCAGGCCGGTGTCCTCGGCGAAAAAGCAAAAGATGAGGCGGTTGAGAAAGCGGCCGATGCGGAGATTCTTGCGCAGGGCGAAATTCACCTCGGCGCGGGTCTTCGCGTCGGTGAGTTCGACGGCCTCGCGTTGTTGGAGCGACTGCGCGACGGCGGCGATTTTTTGGGCGAGGTCTTCGGTGACTTGCGCGGTCGTGAGCACGGGCCGCAACGCGGCCGGGTCGAGGAAGAGCGAGCGGAGGATGCGCCAGTTTTTCGGCTCATCCATCACGTCGATGGTAAACTCGTGCTTCTCTTGGGCGGTGCCGTTGAAATTCGTGCAAATCACGAAGCGCACGAAATCGCAGGTGACGAGCAGCGGCGGATTGAGCAGCGATTCCCGGTAGAGCAGAAGCTGGTCGCGGGCCTCTTCGAGGTTCTTGTGCTTGCCCTTGTATTCCCAGCCGAAGCAATCCTTCCGCCAGACATCAGCGAAGCCCTTCTTCGGTTTCGCACCCGGTTCGAGCAGCTCAAGATTTTTGATGACGCCTTTTTGAAAACAGAACCAATCGCTCCCCGAGGGATCGGCCTCGGCGGGTGTCTTCTGGCCGAGGAGACCGCAGAGGTCGTTGAAATGCTCCTGATACGCGGAGGATTCCTTGCCGCGGTATTTGGTCCACTTCGTTTTGAACTCGGCGACGGTCATCGAATGTTGGTGCGAGGGAGCTGAACGCCACGCCGCGTGACGCGCAACGCGAGACTTGCGGCGCGGTGCGCGCGTCGCGGCTTGCATCGGCGAAAGGGGGTGGCCACGTTCGCGGCCTTAGCTTCGGGGCCTGGTCGTCGCTCCGAGTTCTTTGATCCCAAGGCGCGGGCTAAACCCGCGTCCGTTTTAGAAAGTTCGGAGAGGAAAGTCCGGACACCGCAG
>JANXSC010000165.1 GCA_025352845.1 Opitutaceae bacterium | reverse complement strand
GGGCGGAGGTCGCCCTCGTGATGCAGACAATCGACCATTGCGCCGCGCCAACTGGAAAGACGATGGAAATGATCTGGAGTGGCCCGAGCAGCGTATCGCTAACGGCGCGGCGAATCGACCAGATTATATATGATCTCCTCGCACAGGCGGAGCATCGGGCGCTTCTTATCAGTTTTTCGGCATATCGCCTTGCACGGCTTTGTGAGGCCTTGGCGGGAGCACATAAAAGGGGCATCAAGATCACACTGCTCTTGGAAACGACGGACGATTCCGAGGGCCAGCTTAGCAACGACGCGCTCCATGCCTTTGCCGGGTTGCCGCTGCGGGAGTTGGAAATCCTGCATTGGCCCAAAGCGAAGCGCGAGCTGAACGACGCGGGGAGACCGAGCAAACTTCACGCGAAGTGCGCGGTGATGGATGACGCGGTCGTAATCAGCAGCGCCAATCTCACCGACGATGCGTTCAACCGAAACATGGAGATGGGGGTGGTTGCACGCGATGTGCGCCTCGCGGATTCAGTGCGAAGGCATTTCGACGAGTTGAAAGTCGCGGGTGTCATATGCGCTTATGCTCCCGCAGACAGTAGCAAAAAGGGTGGCGGTCGCTCGACCGGCCGACCGCTGGGGACCTGAAATCTCCGGATTTGAGGTTTGAGACGCTTACGAGGCGGTCAGCTTCCGAGCGCATACGGCGCTGGTGACCCGGATGTCTTCATTCCAATCGACGGCGAGGATGTCGGAGCGGGTGGAATCGTCGCGGTAGGTGTGAACCACGTCCACCCCGCCCCGGCGCAGGCGGAAGGTTTTCATGAAGCTCGGGTCATAAAGTGTGGGACTGGGATTGGCGTGGAAAACGACGAGTTGCGGCCGACAATGTTCTGGTTGTTCTTCGCCGCGCCGAGCTTGGCGAGGTCCTTAGCGAGGATGCCGACGCGGATGTCGATGCTCGGTTTGAGGAGCAGCGAACCGAACTGCGCCATCGTCACGCCAACAGAGGCCGCGCCGGGGAAGCGGGCGATAACCTTGGCGTTGTTGCGGAGCTTGTTCCAGAGGGGCAGGCCGATGACGAGGCGGTTGGGCATCCGGCCGGTGTCGGTCGCGAGCGTCTCGATTTGCTCGTCGATTTTTGCGACGGGGTCGTCGGTCGCGAGAGTGAGGTTGGCCGCGGCGGCGAGCGCGGTGAGTGCGGCGAAAACCTTGGCCTCGTGGGAGGTGACGGCGGACGAGACGAGCGTCTGGGTCTTGGCCTCCTCCAAGCGGAGCGGGTCACCCTCCCCGGCTTCGTCGCGCTCGTGGTCGTCGATGGCGATTTCCAACGCCTGCGGCAGACAGTTGTAAGTGGGATCGCTCGCGGCGAACTCGAGCCGCTTCGCCGGGCCACCGACGGCGCGCGAGGTATCGACGACTTGAAAGGTGTTCTTGTCGTCGAAACTCTTATACTGGCCGGTGGCGGCGGGGACGACGACCTCGGGCGCGAGGAAGTTGGCGAGCGTGGCGGAGATGTCCTGGGCGAGGCCGCGCGCGTAGTTCGTGAGGGTGACGTTGAACTTGGAAGAACTCATTTTCGGATGGGGACGGTTGGGTGAATGGTTTTTAGGAAAAGGCGGAGGTCAGCGAAGAGAGGCGGGATTCACCCAACTTCTCGCCCACAGACGCGACTCGCGGCCTTGGAGGCTGCGCACCGGTCGGTCATGGGCCCTTGCCCACTCCCTCGCGCTGCTGGTCTCCGCCTTGCGATTCATCGTCTCTGGGCTTCGCCTCACCTCGAAAAACATGGGGTTTCGATAGAACTGAAAACGGTCACGTGATTCCTCAGCTCGCGTAATAGATCGGTTTGAAGAGGACGGCTTCGATCAGCTCATTGGCGGCGCCGGGCTCCAGGGATTGTGCCATGACGACGCGCAAGCCACTGTTGGTATCGGGGGCAAAACCAACCACGCCGACGCCGTCGGCGAGTTTCAGCAAGAGGCCGGCGGACAAAACCGGCTGGACAAGTTTGACGCGGACGGTTCCGGCCAAGCCACCCGCAGCGACAGCGATCGTGACTTTGCCCGGGTGCTTGGCGCCGAGAACGACGATGCCAAACGGGGGATTGCCCTGTGAATCCTGGCAGAGGTCGACGGTGCCGTTGCTGTTGAGGTCGACAGGATAACCTTCCATGCCGAAAGTATCGGTTTCCGGACTGGTCGGCAGGGGGAGGAGGGCGTTGGTGCGGGCGAGTTTCATTGTGGGAAAAGTAGCGAGTAGTGAGCAGTGAGTAGTCCGCCGCGGCGTCAGCGGAAGAGGTCGGGGGACTCGGCTTTGGCCTTGGCGTAGATGGTCGAAAAGTCGGCGGCGGGGTGAGCGGCGCGGACCGCGGCGAGCTTTTGCTCCTGGCGAGTGAGGAGATTGGCGGGGCTTGCGCCCTCCTCGGTGCCGGAGGTCAGGCGGGCGAGGACGGGGTTGATCGGGAGCGCGTCGAGCGCCTTCACGGCCTTGGATTCGTCGCGGATAATGGCGTCCGCCCAAAAACCACGAGAGTCCGAATCTTTGGCCGCGATACGGCCGGAGCGCACGGCGGTATCAACGAATGACTCGGCGCGCTGGCGGGCCTGCGTTGCGAGCGACGATTTCAGATCGGAGATTTCAGATTTGAGAGACGCAACGGAGCGGGTGACTTGAGCGACGAGGTCGGCTTCCTCGGTCGCGGAGGCTTCGATCAGGGCGAGGGTGCGAAGAGTGGAGACGAGCGTTTGCATGGGTTTCGCGACGGGGGTGGTGTCAACGAGGGAAGTAGCGGGTAGTGAGTAGCGAGTAGCGGGTAGGTCGGAGACGGAGGACTCGATCTCCGAGGCGAACAGAGGGGCGATGCGCTTGAAGGCGGCACGATTGACGAGGCCGCCCATGTTGATTTCCGAGCCGATGACGCGGCCCGCCGCATCAAGGTGAAACGTCGGCGAGAACCGCCGGAACGTGCGACCTTCGACGGCGCGGCGTCCGGCATCGGACCAATCAACGCGGGCGCGGACTCCGCCGGTGTGCGGATCGTCGCCG
>JANXSC010000098.1 GCA_025352845.1 Opitutaceae bacterium | reverse complement strand
CCCCGCGATCATCGGCGTGCGCGGGCGAAATACCGCGGGGTGGGGGCACCCCGCCTACATCGCGGCCAACGGTCAATCGCTGGAAGCGCAGCGTCACTTCGGCAGAAACTCGGTCGTCATCGCCGCCGCCGTGACCTTGCCCTTGGCGAGCAGGCCGAGGTCTTCGAGCACGGAAATTTGCGTGGCGTAGCGCGCGGGATCGAGGCGGCCGATTTGAGCCGAGCCGCCGCTGGCATCGCGGCCGGTGACGAGTTTTTCGTCGATAATCATTTTGCGCGAGAAGGCCATGAAGGCGTCGGTGTTGGTGGCATTGGCTTTTTTCAGCGCCTCGTGCGCGGGCGTGGGATCGCCCTCGAGGTAGTCGCGCCAGCCGCGGATGTAGGCGCGGGTGAAGGCGCGCAGTTCGGCCGGATGCTCGCGCGCGAATTTTTTGTTGGTGATCAGGACCGCGTAACCGCGGAAGCCGGCGTCCCACGTGGAGAGGAAGCGCGGCATCTTTCCACCGGCGGTCACGATGTGGTAGGGCTCGGCGATGAAGTAGCCCTGCTGGAGCGCCTCCTTGTTGCCGAGGAAGGCGGCGCTGGAGAAATTCTGCGCGATGACGTTTACCTTGAGCTGATATTTCTTCTTCAGGAACTCGAGGAACGGCCAGCCGGGGCGGGCGACGATCGTCTTGCCCTGCAGGTCTTCAAATTTTCGCACGCTGCTGTCGGCGTGGACGAGGATACCGGCGGGGTCGTCCTGAAACACGGCGGCGAATTGCACGAATGGCAAACCCTCGGCCTGCTGGAGCAGCGTGCCGATGTCGTCGGCCTGACCGATGTCGGCCTTGCCGGTGGCGACACTCGGCATCACATGCGCGCCGGGCCCGCCGGGGATGAGCGTGACGTCGAGACCTTCATCGCTAAAAAACCCCTTGGCCTGTGCCTGATAAAAGCCGCCGTGTTCCGGCTCGGCGACCCAGTCGAGCTGAACGGTGAGCTTGAACGGTTTTTTTTCGGCGGCGACCAGGGAAGCGACGAGCAGCGAGGCAAAAGAGAGGAGGCGGAAGTTCATGGCAGTAAATTTATCCGGAACTCAGGAAATCAGGAACGGCGAAGAAGTGGCGATGAGTGAAGTGGGGCGGGTCTCTGACCCGCCCATCTCCGTGGTGAATATTCGAGGGCGGGTCAGAGACCCGCCCTACTTGCTTTATTTATCGGTGCGTTCGTAGGAATCGTGCCAGTGATGGAGGGCGAACCACGCGAGCGCGAGCACGACGGCGTTGAAGATGAAACCCAAGATGCACGTCGCCGCCGCGGTGGCGAACAGCGCGGGATATTTTGCCTGGCTGGAAAAAATCACCGCCTGAAAGCCGAGCCCACCACCATCACCGGCCGACGAGCCGGCATTCATGTCCGCGACCACCGCCCCGATCGGGGCGAGCGTGGCGGCGATGCGCAGTCCGGTGAAAAAATACGGCAGCGCGGCTGGCACGCGCAGGTGCATAAATTGATTCCAGCGGCTGGCACGGTAGAGCCCGAAGAGTTCGACGAGATTGCGGTCGGTCGAGATGAGGCCCTGCGTGGTGTTTACCACGAGCGGGAAAAACGCGATGACGAACGTGAGCAGCGCCACGCTCTTCAGTCCGGCCCCGACCCAAATCACGCAGATCGGCGCGAGGATCGGCAGCGGGGTCAGCTGCAACGCCATGAGAAACGGATAGAGACTCGAGCGGACGAGCGGTGAGAGCGACAGCAGGTAGGACGTGAGCGCGCTCACTGCGATGGCGAGCCCGAAGCCGAGCAGGGCGCCCTGACTCGTGTTCCAAGCCGCGTGCGCGAGGGTCGCGCGATGCTCTATAAACGCGTTGAGCACCGCCGTCGGACTGGGCAGCAGAAATCGTCGGTCCGAGGAAAGCCCCGCGTTGACCCCAAACCAGATCGCCACGACGACGGCCCCGGTCACGGCGGGGAGAAAAATTTTCAAAAACGTGCGCAGCATGGCGATCAGGCGGCACCGTCGGCGACGGAGCGGAGCAGCCGCGAGGTGCGCGCGACGAGTTCGTGGAAGGCGGGCGACAGCCGCGTCTCCAGCGTGCGAGGGTAGGGCAATGGCACGGCGATCTCGGTGTGCAGGCGTCCGGGATTGGCGGACATGACGAGAATGCGGTTCGAGAGAAACACCGCCTCGGCGACGGAATGTGTGACGAAGAACGCGGTCCACGCTTCCTGTTGGCGAATGGCGAGCAATTCCTCGTTAAGCCGCTCGCGCGTCATTTCATCGAGCGCGCCAAACGGCTCGTCGAGCAGCAGAATCTTTGGCGCCAGTGCGAGCGCCCGCGCGATCGAGACCCGCATCTTCTGACCACCCGAAAGCTGGCGCGGGTAGGCGCGGGCCTTTTCGCCGAGCCGCACGAGATCGAGCACCCGGTGGCTCGTCGCGCTGCGCTCGGTGGCGGGCACGCCGCGGAGTTTTTGGGGAATCTCGACATTGTGCGCGACGTTGAGCCACGGCAGCAGCGTCGGCTCCTGAAACACAAACGCGATGTCAGTCGCCGCCGCCTCGGGCGTGCGGCCCTCGACCCGTAATTCGCCCGCCGTGATTGGGCTGAGGCCCGCGAGCAAACGCAGCAACGTGGATTTCCCGCAGCCGCTCGGGCCGATGATCGAGACGAAGTCGCCGCGTTGCGCACCGAACGAAACTCCATCGAGCACGAGCGGTCCCTCGCCGAAGCGCTTGGCGACGGCGCGAAACTCGACGATGGGCGGTGCGGACATGCGCCTAGGAGTGGTGCGCCCGCGGGGGGAGAGTCGAGTGGGAAAGTGAGCCGACGGTGATACGATCGGACGGAGACAGGGGAGGTCCGCCGTCCATCCAGCAGAACGGCCGTGCACCGCGCAGAAACACGGGACTGCACGAGTCAGGGTGTGTCCGAGACTTTTTCCACGGCGATACCGGCGCGGCAGAGTGGGCATTCGGTTGGTTTCCAAATGCCGAACGACATTCGTGCGATCGTCTCCAGCCCGAGTCGGTGCTCGGTCGCAAATTTATCCGCCGCTTCACCAAACACGAACAGCGCGCCCATCGCCACCGGCCGCGCGCCGCACGCGATCAAATCGGCGTGCGTGCCGCGAATCGCCGAACCGGCGCTGATGGCGTCGTCCACGAGGGCGACCGTTTTGCCGCGCAGGCGTTCGCGCGCCTCGGCGGGGACCGTGTAGCGCACCGGGAAAAATCCCGTGGCCTGCGGCGGCTCGAATCGCTCGGTGAAAAAATACTCAGCGCCGATTTCCGCCGCGATGCGACGTGCGAGTTCGGCACCGCCAGTCATTGGCCCGCACACGGCGTCGATCCGATGGACCGCGATCCGCTGCGCGAGCGCCGAGACAAATGGACGCAGCCGCTCGCGCTGCACCAGCAATCGATCCAGCTCGAACCATTGCTCGCTGTGAAAACCCGATTCCATCTGGAAATGCCCACGCCGCCCGGCGAGGAAGGCGATGAGTTTTTCACCAAGGCCGGCCTGCATCGTCACTGCGTGGCCGCGGCCCGTGTGGGCGCAGCGGCCGGGCGCGCCGGTTTGCGCGGGAGTTTCTCGTCGCCCATCGCGGCTTCGTAGACAAATGCCGCCATGATTACGGCGGCCTGCTTCATGTCGTCGGCGATGACGCGGTCGTAGACGTCCATGTTGCCGTGGTGCGTGCGTGACCAGTATTCAATTTCGTCCTGGATGAACTGAAAACCGGGCAGGCCCACGTTGTCAAAGGAGAGGTGATCGGTGCCGCCGGTGCTATTGAGAGATATAGTCTCCGCGCCGAGGTCTTTGAAATGCTTGAGCCACGAGCGGAAAATCGGGCGCGCGGCCTCGTTGTTTTGCAGGTAAATGCCGCGGATTTTTCCGCCGCCGTTGTCGAGGTTCAAGTAGGCGGAGAGTTTCTCGTGCTCCGGTTTCTTTTCGATTTCGCCGCTGGCGGCCGGGCGCGTGACGGCAAACGGATCGTTTTCGCCTGTCTGTGCGGCGGCGGGTGCGGCGGGCGTTTTCATTTCGCCGAAATGCGCGGCGACGTAGGCCTTGGAGCCGAGCAGGCCCTGCTCCTCGCCAGTCCAGAGCGCGACGCGAATGGTGCGGCGCGGCATCAAATCCAGCGCGCGCAATATGCGCACGGCCTCCATCGCGATGGCGGAGCCGGCGGCGTTGTCGGTGGCGCCCGTGCCGCTGTGCCACGAGTCAAGATGCGCGCCGAGCATCACGAGTTCGCTCGCGAGATCCGTGCCGGAGATTTCGGCGACGACGTTGGCCGCCATGAGATCGGCAGTGTGGTAGTCGGCCTGCAGCTCGACACTCGCGCGGAGTTTCTCGCCCTGCGCCACCATGCGCGCGAGTCGGTTGTAGTGCTCGGCCGCCACGGTGATCTGCGGGACGATGGGCGGGGCGTCCACTTTCCACGGCGACACGTTGCGGATGGGCGGCGTAGTGGGAGCGCCTTTCCTTTTCTTTCCTGTGTCAGCGGTTTTTTCGGAGGGTGCCTCCGCCGGTTTCGGCGCCGGAGCGGGCGCGGATTTTTCAGTGGCGGCGTCGCGCGGCGGATAGACCGTCGCGCCCGCCGTGAACAGCGTGCCGGCTTCGCCAATCCGGCTCGGTTGCAAAATCACCGCGACGCCTTCCTCGGAATAAAACTGGTAGCGCCGCGGGAGCAGCGCGGCGGCGGCGCGCCCTTCGGGCGTGGCGAGCGGGCTGGGGGTCGCCGTGGGGCGCGGGATGGCGCTGACGCCATCGGAGTTGGCGAGCTTTAGCAGATCGGCGTCGGTGCGGCGGCCGGCGAGCGGATCGAATTTTAGTTTTATCTCCTGCACCGAGCCATCGAGCACGATCTTCCCGCGCAACTTGCCGCGGTGTTGTTCGAAGTCCTCGGATTTTTTGATGTCCACGTGCACGACCTCCGCTTCGAGCGGACTCGGGCCGACACTCGGCGACCACGCCTTGGGATAAGCGATTAGCGGAATCGCCTGCGGCGCGACGATCTGCGCCGAGAAACGCCGCAATGACCAGCCGCGGCCAAACGGTCCCCACGGTTCGAGCGCGGCATTCGTGAGTCCCCACGTGGTGAACTGATCGCGCGCCCACTCGCTCGCCCGCCGCAACTCCGGCGATCCTGTGAGCCGCGGCCCGATTATGTCGGTAAGGTGGCCGAGCGTGGCCATGACCTCGGAGCGATTAAGCCCCTCATCGCGGATGCGCGAGATCGGATCGTTGGCGGGCGGCGCGGCCGGTGCGGCAGCGGGTGGCGTCTGCGCGAGAGCGGCGCTCAGGAACACGAATACGCAGAGAGAAGCGAGGAGGCGGGGTGAGCGCGACAGCATGGCGCGAGCGTTGGCAACGGAGGGCGAGCGGCAACGGCAAACACGACGACCTGCACGCGCTGAATCCTTGATCGAGAATCAGCGTCCAGCATGGTGGCCTTGCGCATGAATACCCCCGAGTCCGCCTTCGCTTCGCTCACTCGACGTGACTTGCTGGTGCGATCGGCCGTGACATTGGCGTCCTTGTCATTGCCGCGGCTGGTCGCGCAGGCGCCGGCACATAGTCGCAAACTCGCGGTCACGATAGACGACGGCCCGGCGGTCGGCACGGGCAACGATCTCGCGGTGTTTGTGCGCATCGCCGACGCGTTGCGCGAGGTGTTCGTCGCCGAGAAAGTCCCGGCGATCATGTTCGTCAACGAGCGCCAGCTCAACGTCGATGGCCAGCGCGACGCCCGCGTGGCCCTGCTGCACCGCTGGCTCGAGGCGGGGCTCGACCTCGGCAACCACACCTACTCGCATCCGAATCTCGGCCACGTGGAGCTCGCGCGGTTTCTCGACGACATCGTGAAGGGCGAGGTCATCTCGCGTCCGTTGCTGGAAGCCCGCGGCAAGAAGCTCGTCTGGTTCCGCTATCCCTTTCTTGCAACCGGCAGCGGCGAAACGGCGGCAGCAGTGGAGGAATTTCTCGTGTGGCGCGGCTACCGCATCGCGCCGGTCTCGGTCGATTACCACGACTACAGTTTCTCCGGTGCGTATGTGCGGCATGTGCGCGCCGGCGACGCGACCAAGGCCGCCGCGCACTTCGACACCGTGATGCAGACAATGGACGAGGCCTGCACGCGCGCCGAGGCGCGCTCTGTCGAGGTGCTCGGCTACGAGCTGCCGCAGACGCTGCTTATCCACTGCAACGAGATGAACGCCCTCACGCTCCGCACCACGCTCGGCCACCTCCGCGACCGCGGCTACGCCTTCGTGTCGATGGACGAAGCGATGGCCGATCCCGGCTACGCGGTCCCTGGCCTGCGTCCCGGCAGCATGGGCGGCGGTGGATTTTTCAATTCCGTCGCCGCGGCGAAACGCAGCGCGGCGGAACGGCAGTAACGGCGCGGGAGAGCGGAAACTAAAACGGCCTCAATTGGCTGGCGGATATGCGTCAGCCGATTTGATGGGAGCCAGCGCTACGCCGCGGGAAAGATTTCCAATCGCACTTCGCAGCCCACGGCAGATGCTGCGCGCGAGAGAGTGTTGAGCGTCAGCGAGGTGTTTTCTTCGTCGAGCATGCGGTTTACGGCGGCACGACTGGTGCCGAGTTTCTTTGCGAGGGCAGAAACGGAGATACGTCGGCGATTCATCTGCCGCGCGAGGGCGAGGGAGATGACTTTCTTGAGGGCGACGGCCTCGACTTCCTCGTAGAGGCCTTCCTTACGGAGGAAGGAAGCCAAGGTGCTACCGCGGTGGCGATTTTTTGGTATGCTCATAAGTGTGCTTTCGTTTGCGGGCGGTTGAGAGTTCGTGGTCGGGGGGGTGGTGCGGATTTTTTTGATGAAGCCGTGCAGGAGAACGGTCGTCTCGCCATCGACGAGGAAGATCGTCCGGGCGATCAGGTTCGGCAATCGCGTGCGAACTTCCCACAGGCCATGGCCAAGGAAATCCACCAGCGGCAAACCAAGCGGCCACCCAAACTGCACCGCGAAGATATCCGTGCCGATCTGCTTCCGCTTGCCGACGGAAAGGCTTTTCAGTCATTCGCGCACGGGTTCGTTGCCGACAGCCGTGAGAAAGAAGACGCACGGAAGCGGACGCGGCTTGGTCATGGGCGCAGGCTGTATCAATTATGATTCACATCAAGGGGGCACTTCAGTCCGCGAGTTTGCGCCTCCGAGCGCGGGCTGAAGCACCGCGCTACCTCAAACAGCCACCGCGCAAAGGGTATGACAGCCTCGCGTGCCGCCGGGTTTGTCGCGTTCAGCCCTTCGCCGCGAGGCGCTTGAAGACGAGGGGCGTGGCGCGGTTGCCTTGGGTCCACTCGCCGGCGATCTCGGAGCCGTCGGCGTTGAGCTTGCCGCTGAACCCGCCCCGGATTTGGGGCACGTCGAATTGCACGGCCCCGTCCTTATCGGTGAGGTTTTCGAGGGAGATGCGCGGCGAGCCTTGATCGAGGCTGATCATGTCGCCCGAGAGCTTGCCATCGGCATGGGCGGCCGCTTCGAGGGCGAGGCGGAGTTCGATGCCGGGCAGAGGCTTGATGGAGCCGCGCCATTTGCCTGCGACGCCCTGACCCGGTTCACCTTTGGCGGGCACGGCGTTTTCGTCCGCCGTCGGGGCGGGTTTGGTGGTGCGTTCGAGGCGGAAAGGGATCGCGTTGCCGCCCTGCGTCGCTTCGCCGGCAATCGAGGCGCCGGCGTCCGCCAGTTTGCCTCTGAAGCTCGGATCGCCGGGGAGGCCGGTCAGCGCAAACTCCACCGTGGAGCCGGTGACTTTGGCCTGGTCGAAATTGAAAGCGCGCACGCCTTGCTGGGGACAATCGGCCGTGCCCTTCCATTTGCCGTCGCCGGTCGCGACGAACTCGACGCTGAACGGCAGCTCGCCGCGCGGCGTGGTGAGGGTGCCGGCCCAATAGCCGGCCACGATTTTGGCGGCCTCAGCGGCGCGGAGCAAAGCGGGGCACAGGGCGACGAGAGCCAGGCCGGCGAGAAGGAAGGGGCGGGGAGCAGTTCGGGGTTCAGGCATTCGTCGCGGAAGCGGCCGTTGAAGCTTTCGTTCACGCCATTCTGCCACGGGCTGCCCGGCTCAATGAAGCGGGTCGCGATGCCCCTCTCCTGCAACCAAGCTTGGAGAAACTGGGCGCTGAACTCGCCCCCATTGTCGCACCGCAGATAGCGGGGGGGGGCATGTTGTCGGACCGCGCCCGGAAGGGCCGCCACGGCCTCGCGGCTGCCCATCCGGCGGCTCGCCACGATGGCGGAGGCATGTAGTGACCGTATTTATCCAGCAGCGTCAGGAACTTCACCATCGTGCCGTGCTGCGTGGTGTCGAAGAGGACATCGACGCACTACACGTCGTTCACGCCGTCGGACTTGAGCTTCGCCTCCGGCCGCGGCGGGCACTTGGGCCGCACCGTCGGGCCACGATTTGCAGCCCCGCGCGGCGCCGTACGCGCTGCACGGTGCGCAAGGCGCACTTCAATCCCTGCCGGGGCAGGAATGCGTGCACCCGACATAGCCATACCGCGGATGGGCGTGCGACAGTTGGAGGATCGCTCGCTCCAGTTGGACTGCCCGTGGCGGCGGTGGCAGCGACGTGTAGTGCCACGTCGAGCATCCGAGCCCGAGGTAGCGACAGGCTTGGCGGCCGGTGCATCGCTTCGCGTCCACCACGCTCTTGGCCGCCCGGCGTTTCTGCGTCGGGCTCAGCATTTTTCTCCGTTCACCTCCTTGAGCACCTGGATATGCAGCTCCTGATCGGCGACGAGTGGCTTCAGCTGCGCATTCTCATCGCGCAGCCCCTGCAGTTGCTGCAGTTCGTTGAACTCCATCCCGCCATACTGGCTCTTCCACCGGTGGAAGGTCGCGGCGCTGATGTTCGTTTCCCGGCAGACGGTCGCTGCCGCCTCACCGCTCTCGGTTCGGCGCAGGATCGCCACGATCTGCTCCGGGGTGTGTCGCTTTCATTTTCCTTTGGGCAGCTGGTTCCTTTCTTGGGTGCCCAGTCTCTTGTGATACCAAAGTCCCCTAGCGTTTAGACTTTATACTGGCACGCCAGAGTTTGTTTGATCGGCGAGCCAGCGGTGGATGAAGCTGGCGACCTGGGCGGGCTGGCACCAGTGGCGGGCCACG
>JANXSC010000070.1 GCA_025352845.1 Opitutaceae bacterium | reverse complement strand
CTGTTGTAGTCAGAACTCGTGCGGAAGATGCTGAAACCGAGGCCGAGTTGCTTCTGGAAAAGCCACGGCTCCTCGAACGACAGCACGACCTCACTGGAGCGCGAGCCGAGCTGCATGCGAAGGCGGAATTTCTGGCCATCGCCCTGGAAGAACGAGCGGCGGTTGAAGAGGTCGAAGTTCGACTGCGAGACTTCGGCGAAGAGCGTGGCCCGCTCCAGCGAGCTGAAGCCGGCGCCGAATGTCAGGTTGCCGGTGCGGCCCTCGCGCACGGCGATGCGCATATTACGGCGGCCGGGGATGTTTGTCTCCTGCGCGGTGACATCGACGCTTTCGAAGAAGCGCGTGTTGTCGAGGCGGAGCTGGCTGATCTTCATCAGCACGGTGCTGAAGACGTCGCCGGGCCCGAGCACGAGTTCGCGGAGGATCACGGTGCTCTTCGTCTTCTGGTTTCCCTCGATGACGATGGACTCGACGGCGAACTTCTCACTCTCCTGAATCTTGTATTCGAGGTCGATGTTGCCGGTGGTGACGTTGGGCTTCCGGATGAGCTGGACGCGCGTGTCGAGGTAGCCGTCCTTGCCATAGAAATCGTCGAGGCGCTGGCGGTCGGCATCGAGCTTCGACGGCACAAACACCACCCCGGTCTTCTGGCGCACGACACGCTTGAGGAGCGCGGAGTTGAAGAGGTTGTTGCCCGAGAAGTTAATTTCACCCACGCGATACTGACGGCCCTCCGTGATATTGATGACGAGGACGAGTTTCTCCGGCGTCGGATAGGTGAAGAGCACCTTGTCCTGCGGGATTTCGACATCGAGGAAACCGTGTTCGCGGTAGTAGTCGCGGAGCTTGTCGAGGTCGTCCTCAAACTGGTCGTCCTTGAAACGGCCGGAGCCCGTGAGCCAGGAGAACATCCACCACTTCTTCGTCTCCATGACGCCGGAGACAAACGTGCCACCGCCGAGCGCCTTGGCCTTGATGCTCTTGTTCCCGATGAATTTGATCTGGGCGATTTTGACCTTGGCACCCTCGCGAATCTTGAAAACCACGGTGCCGAAACCACCGACACGGTCCCGCTCGATGGTGTAGTTGATGGAAACCTGATTGTAGCCGGCCTTCTGATAAAACTCGCGGAGCTTTTCCGAGTCCTCCTTCACCTGCCGCTCGTCGAGGGCCTGGTTGGATTTGACCTTCACCTCTTTCTCAAGGCGGGTGGACTTCATCTTCTGGTTGCCCTCGAAACGGATCGCGAGGACGCGGAATTTCGGCGTGACCTCGACCACGAGGTTGAAGGTCTGCGCATCCACCGCCTCGTGCTTGACCTCGATGAACTCGAAAAGTCCGGTGCGATAGAGCGAGCGGATGTCGCGGTCGAGAATCACCTCGTCGAAATCGCCGCCCTCGCGAATCTGCATGTTGGCGCGGACGACCTGCTCGTTCACGTTCGCCGTGCCCACGAACTTGATCGTGACGGTGCCGACCTTGTAAACGGGGGCCGGAGCCTGTGGTTGCCCGGCCTGCACCCCGGGTTGGGCACCCGCCTGCGCGAAAGCGGGCACGACACCACCCGCCAGAAGGCCGAACACTGCGAGATACAAAAAGGCGACCCTGCGCACAGGGTTACTGATGAAAGTTTTCAAAGCGGGTGATATCTCGTAGGAACGTAAGCTTCAATTCTCCTACCGGGCCGTTTCGTTGCTTGGCAACGATTAACTCGGCGGAGTCGGCGGCTACTTGGAATTTTTCGTCGGCGTCACGCGGTCGGGCCAGCATCAGGACCACGTCGGCGTCCTGTTCGATCGAGCCTGATTCGCGAAGATCGGAGATTTTTGGGGTGCGGTTATCTTTTTCTGAAGAGCGGTTGAGCTGGGATAATACAAGCACGGGCACGTCGAGTTCCTTCGCAAGTGCCTTCAATCCGCGCGAAGCCTCGGCGACCTGCTGCTCGCGGGGCACGCGCGGGTCGGTCGGACTGAGGAGTTGCAGGTAGTCCACCATGATAAAGCCCAGCGGTGTCCGCGAATGGATGCGCCGGGCCTTCGCCCGCAGCTGCATGATCGAAATCGCGCTGGAATCGTCGATGAAGATGGGGGCCTTGGAAAACTCGTCGGCGGCCTGAAGGAGGCGGTTCTGCTCGTCGCCGTTCTTCGAGAGCAAGCCGTCGCGGAGCAGCTTCATGTTCACCCGCGCGCGCGAGCAGAGCATGCGGAGCGCGAGCTGCGAGGCACCCATTTCGAGCGAAAAAATCAGCACGGCGGCCGGCGGACCTTTTTTCGGCAGCGCCGCCGTCTCGGCGAAATTCAACGCGAGCGAGGTCTTGCCCATCGACGGCCGCGCCGCGAGCACGATCATTTCCGTCTTCTGAAAGCCCCACATGAGCGCATCGAGATCCTTGAAACCGGAGGAGATGCCGGTGAGCTCGCCCTTCTTCATCATCATCTTCGTGATGACGCTCATCGCCTCCTTGGTCGCAGCCTCCATCTGCTTCGCGCTCTCGTTGACGCGACTCTGGGTCACGCCGAAAATCTTCGCCTCGATCTGATCGACGAACTCGTCGATCCCGCCGGAAAAGCCGTAGCAATCCTCCACCGCCCCCGTCGCCGAGCGGATGATTTCGCGGAGCAACGCCTGCTCGCGCACCTTTTCGATGAAATAGCTGGCCTGCGCCGTCGTCGGAATCCGACTGCTGACCTGCGCGAGAAACGCATAGCCGCCCACCTGATCGAGCAGGCGGACAGTTTTCAAATCCTCCGCCACGACGGAGACATCGATCGTCACGCGGCGGCTGTAGAGGTCGAGCAGCCGCTCGTAGATGATGCCGTGCTTGTTGTCGTAAAATGACTCGGGTCGGATGCGTGCTTCCAAGCAGCGCGACACGACATCGGCCCCATCGAGCAGGCAACATGAGAGCAGGTGCTCCTCCGCCTCGATACTGTGCGGCAGCGTGCGGCCCACCGCGCCACCGGCATTGGCCGGAGCGTAGGAACGGGGGCTGGTGCTGGAGGCGTCTTGAACCATGCGAAGCCGAGAAGTAGGGAGCGGCGGTGAGTCAGCGGCAAGGGCCGCTTTTGCACATTCTATTCCCAAACACAAAGGCCGCGCCCGACGAGCAGACGCGGCCTGAGCAAATCAACCGGCGGAGACGATTACTTCGTCTCCTTGCGCGGGCGGCGCTCGGAACGCTTTTCGGTCCACTCGGCCGCGGGCGCCGCCTCGACGGCGACGGGCTCGATCGGATTTTCCGAGACGACGTCGAACGAGAGCTCCACCGCCACATCGGCGTGCAATTTGATCTTCACGGTGTGCTTGCCGAGGGTCTTGACCGGCGTGAAGAGAAGGATCTTCCGCTTGTCGAGCGTGACACCGGCGGCGGTGAGTTTTTCGTGGATGTCCTGCGAAGTGATCGCGCCGAACATCTTGCCGCCCTCTCCCGTCTTCACGGCAAAGGCCAGGCTCGTCTTCTCAAGCTGCTTGGCGAGATCCTGCGCGCCGTTGAGCTCGGTCTGCTCGCGCTCGGCGCGGCGTTTCTTGAGCGCATCGACGTGCTTCTTGTTCGAAGCCGTGAGCGTCACCGCGATTTTGCGCGGGAGGAGAAAATTGCGGGCGTAGCCAGCGCGGACTTTGACTTGATCGCCTTCGCCGCCGAGGCCTTCGACGGGTTTGACGAGGAGAACTTCTGTGTGAGCCATGGTATTGTGTGAGTTAAACTACGTCCGCGCGGAGGCGGGGTTTTTGGTTTTCGGGTGTCGCGACGGCCCTTGCCGCCGACGGCTTCCTCGCGGAAGCCGCTCCAACAATTTTTGAGTGCGCGATTAGAACGGCACGTCTTCGTCCAGATTTTCCGCGGCCGGTTTGGCCGGGGCAGAGCTGCGGGCCGGAGGCGAGTGGCGCTCGGGCGAGGCGGTCTGGTCGATGCCGGGTTCGGACGGGGTGCCGCCGGGACCACCACCCGGAGCGCCGCCGCGGCTATCGCCGAGAAATTGAAACTGCTCCAGCACGACCTTCATGCGGCTGCGCTTTTCCTTCGTGTTCTTGTCCTCCCACTGGTCGAGCCGGAGGCGGCCCTCGACGTAGAGCGGGCGGCCCTTGGTCATGTATTTCGCGATGGTCTCGCCCTGTTTGCCCCACGCCTCGATATCCACGTAGATCACTTCCTCGCGGCTCTCGCCCGACTCCATCTTGAACTGCCGGTTGATCGCCAGCGAGAACTGGCAGATCGGCGTGCCCTTGGGCGTCACGCGCAACTCGGGGTCGCGGGTGAGGTTGCCCATGAGGAGGACTTTGTTGAGCGACGGCATGGCGGGGAGTGGCGCGCGCCGGGCGCCGTTCAGAGTTAGGCCGACTGAATGAAGGTGCGGTAAACGGTGCCGTTCAGCCGCAGCTTCTCCAGCAGGGTGGCGGGCGTCTCGGGGGCGCCGGAGAAACTGACGTGCACGTAGTTCGCGCCCGTGAATTTCTTGTCGGTCACGCGGACGAAGTCCTTGCGGCCGACGTTCTCGACAGCGGTGACTTCGCCCTTCACTTCGGCGATGACTTTCTTCACGCCTTCGACGAGCTGGTCGACGGTCTCCTCGCGGCCCCGGTTATCGAGGATGAAGGTCGCGCGGTAATTGCGTTTGGTGGGATTCATTTTGGTTCTCTGCGGTTGAGCTGGTTCATGGCCGGCTCGATGCCGCGGGAAAGCAGCAATTCGAGGCCGGCGACGAAAGAGTCGAGTTTTTGAGTGAGGAGGAGCTGTTGCGTGGGAGTGAATTTTCCGAGGACGAAGTCTGCCATGTCGATCTGCGCGGGTTCTTTGGGGCCGATGCCGAGCCGGTAGCGGGCGAAGCCATCGCCGACGTGCTCCAGCATGCTGGCCACACCGTTGTGCCCGCCGGCGCTGCCCGTGACCGAGACCTTAATCAACCCAAGGTCGATGTTGAGATCGTCGTAAACGGCGGCGATTGCCGGAGGTTCTATTTTGTAGAACCGCGCCACGGCCGAGATGGCGCGACCGCTTTCGTTCATAAACGTCAGCGGCTTCACCAGCCAGCGCGTGCGGACCGCCCCGAGATCCCAGCGCGCGATCTCGGCGTTGAACTGCGGCGCGTGTTTCCACGTGAGGCCGTGTTTCTTGGCGAGAGCGTCGAGGACGACCCAACCAAGGTTGTGGCGGGAGGCCTCGTAATCGCGGCCCGGATTGCCGAGGCCGGCAACGAGCGAGAGAGACATGACTCAAAGAACATTCGCCATACGCCACCGCGGTGAGGCGGTGGCGCGGCGCGGAAAAAACAACGCTTACTTCTTGGCGGGAGCAGCGGGTTTCGCGCCAGCACCAGCCCCCGGCTTCGCGCCAGCAGCGGGAGCGGCACCGGGCTTGGCCCCGGCGGCGGGAGCAGCGGCCTTGGCATCGCCTGCGGCGGGAGCCGCAGCGGCACCGTCCGCAGGAGCAGCACCAGCCGCAGCGGCGGCGGCACCCTCGCCAGCGGTGGCGGTGGGAGCAGCGACTTCCTGCACGATTTCGGCGACGGGCTCGACGCATGAAACGACCGGCTGACCCTTCGGATCGAGAAACTCGACGCCGGGGATGGGCTTGAGCGAACCGACCTTGAAAGTCTCACCGACCTTGAGCTCCGTCACGTCGACCATGATGACCTCGGGCAGATCCTTCGGCAGCACGCGCACGCGCAACGACTGCGACGCCATTTCCAAGACACCGCTCTGGTTCTTGACGCCGAACGATTCGCCGACGACGCGCACCGTCACGCGGATCTCGAATTTCTCGTCGCTCTTCACTTCCTGAAGATCGATGTGGAGATATTTGTCCGTGATCGGATCGCGCTGCACTTCCTGAAGGAAGGAAAGGGGCTTGGTCGCACCGGATGCACCGTCGAGCTGGATGAGCACCGAGCGGCCACTGACACCCTTGAGGAGGCGAACGAATTCCGGGCCGTCCACGGACAGCGACTGCGGATTCGTGTGCTTCCCGTAGAGAATCGCGGGAACGCGGTTGGCCTTGCGGAGGCGGCGGGAAGCGCTGCGGCCCGTCTGGGCGCGCTCGGCTACATTAAGTTTGAACTGTTGGCTCATGAGTTTCGTTCCCCCTGTCACCCCGGAATTGGAGGCAGGCGTAGTGGACAAGGGTGTGAGGTGATAGGACCGCAAGAATCGAAAGCAACCAAAACTTTGGCGGCGCGCCGAATTTCGGCGCGAATCGCCAAAACGAGTGTTGACAAGCCGTGCCTCCGATCCGTTTTTCCACTCCTCTTTGCACGGCGCGGGCCGAGCAAAAGCCACGTTGCCTGGTAGCTCAGTGGCAGAGCAGGTGACTGTTAATCACTTGGTCGTAGGTTCGATCCCTACCCGGGCAGCCATTTTATTCAAGGAGCTGCGTGGTTTTCGGATTTCCCCGAAAAATCCACTGTCCGATTACTGTCCCGTTTTACTCGCTTCATCCTAGCCGCCGTCCAGCTGAAGCGGAGGGCCGCGGACGACATGCGGACGCCAGATTCCCAGATGATTCAGCGCTTCGCTGGGTTCCATGCCTCCTCAGGCAGGTATGCCTCTCCGAGGCTGCGAAGCCTTTCGAGGACCAACGTGAAGAGGCCAGCCGCGACCTCCTTCAATTCCTTGTTCTCGAGATCAAACGTTCTGGCCACCTTCTCATACTTGCTACCCTTCCGATGAGCAACGCCGGTTGATCGCAGGTCTTGAAGATTGCGGAGGAATTTAACGATGTCGACGGCGGCCTTTACGTTGTTCGCCTGGAGAAAGGCTTCGAATTTTGAAATACCCTTGGCGTCGGGCGGCAATGAAATGCCCTTGGCGAGTTCGGCCTCGTTGAGTGAGTCAATGATGAGCTTGGTCAGCGACTGGACCTGGCTATCGAATTCGCCTTGGTCGTTGTGGATCGGAATCCGCAACGCGGTGAAGTGGTGGACGTCGTCTTTTCCCAGCGGAACGAAAAGGTCCCAACCGCTTTTCTGCCTCCACTTGTCGCAGAAAAAACGGAAGTGATTTTTGAATGCCAAATCCGGCCGCGCCGGATCGGCAAACCAGCCGCGAATGCTGCGTGTGTAGGCCGTCTTGCTCAGTGGCGGACCGTCGGGCGCAATGTTGAAGGTGCGCCAGTAAGCGCGCTCGGCCTCGGGTAGATCGCGGCCGAGGTCGCCTAAGAAAACAATCACGCGGTCGCCATGGTCGTTGTCCATTTTCAGACCCCATTTGCTCCCCGCGCGTAGGTAGCCGTCCTCGACGGAAAATCGTTCCGCATAGCTGTAGTATTTTGCGAGCACCTCACCGCGGAAATGCACGGGCGTCAGGTATTGGGTAGCGGCCGGGTTGGCGCCGAAATAGTTCGCGAGTTTGGTGTGGTCGCAGGTGAACTCGATATCCCCGCCCTGTTCGTCCCGACCGACGATGAATGTCGGATAGTTCTCACCAGCGGCGTCTTTGTATGGCCAGAACTCGGATTGCTCCTTCGACAGAGGTGAGAGCAATTTTTTGCCACAAAGATACGCGTGCGAGCGGTATGGTTCTTTGAAGTCGCACAACCGGACACCCCTATGGAAGGAATGATCAGCCTGACGGACCGTCTCTTCGTGGTTCGTGTCCTCGAATTTTTCCGGCGGTTGTTCCGCATAGCGATTAACGTCGAGTTGGATCGACAGGTGCATGTCTTTGATCGCTAGAAATTGCCGAATTTCCCTCGTCCGAATCTCAACCCGGTCGGAGAGGATTCGTGCAACTACCTCAGGATTGCCCGCTTCGTCATCCTTGATGAACTCCCCCCGCTTCTTGCTTTGGTAGAGATTGTGGAAAAGCCGGAATTCTTCGCAGATTTCACGGAAAGCAGCCGGTCCCGTATGAAAGGTGCGACAGCACACCAAAGGTTCGATGCCGTCGAGAAAGCCGAGCCGGTCATAAGTCACTTTCAACGTTCCGCCATAGCCGGACTGAGATGTTCCGGGCATGCCGCTGCCTACGCGTAGGTCCCAGCTATGATCGTCAAGGGTCCGCTCCAACCGATCATTGGGAATGAGGGCACTGTAAAGCAGGCCGTCTTCGTGCTGACCATCGAGCTGCATGAGACGTCCGTCCACGCTTCACCCGCGATGTTACCGCTAAAGAAACGCCGCCAATTGTCGAATCGGAGGAATTCGGTAGGAGCAAGAGAAGCGATGGGAAGACGCTAGGAGTAGCTCCATCGCGGAGCGCACGAGCCAACTTTGGGAACGAGGAACGTTATCGGGTGAATTCAGGGACAATGATCGAGCATGATGGCGATTCCTTACCGAATGCGATGGCAGCGCGATCAATCGGCTGCGCTAGCAGCCCGTCGGACTTGAAGGCGGCGGGGCGGAGGAAGATTTACGCCGGTGGGAAGCGAGGACGGTTATTTTCGATGAGGGACTTGTGCGCGTGAGAGTGTTTGCAGGTTTTCTGGGTGTGCGGGAGGCGAGGGA
>JANXSC010000069.1 GCA_025352845.1 Opitutaceae bacterium | reverse complement strand
GCGCGCTGATCCTCGCGCTCACTGTCATCCCGGTGCTCTGCACGTTCTTCATGACGAAGAAAGTGAGCGAGGAGGACAATTGGCTCATCCGCGTCGCCAAAAAAAGCTACACACCGGTGCTGCATTTTGGGCTCCGCTATCGCTGGTTCGTCACCGCGTTCGCTGCCGGGGTGTTTGCGCTGTCCGTGTTCGTCTTCAATCGGCTCGGCGCGGAATTCATCCCGCAACTCGACGAAGGCTCGCTCGCCCTCCAAATGGTCCGCACCACCAGCATCGGCCTCAAGCCCTCGATGGATATGCAGACCGCCGCCGAAAAGCTGATCCTGGAAAAATTCCCTGAGGTAACGCACACCTTCGCCCGCGTTGGCACCTCCGAGGTCGCGACCGACCCGATGGGCGTAAACGTTGGCGATTCCTACGTGCTGCTCAAACCCTACAATGAGTGGCGCAAGGTCGATGGGCGCGTCATCACCAAGGACGAACTTACCGACCTCATGTCGAAGGAGCTGGCCGTCCATTTTCCCGGCCAAGCCTACCTCTTCTCGCAGCCCATCGAACTGCGTTTCAACGAACTCCTCTCCGGCAGCCGGGCCGACATCGCCATCAAGGTTTTTGGCGATGATTACGACTTGCTGGAAAAATTCGCCTCCGAGGCGCGCGAGATCGTGGAGAAAATCCCCGGTGCGGCCGACGTGGAATTTGACGCCGCTGGCAAGGCCCCGGTGTTCCAAGTCGTGATGAACCGGCCCGCGATGAAGAAATATAACGTCCACGCCGAGGAAGTGAACAAGGTGGTGGCCACCGTGTTCGCCGGTCGCGAGGCGGGTGTGATTGTCGATGGCAACCGGCGCTATCCTATCATCACGCGTCTGAGCGATGAGGCCCGCGCTGACTTTGCGAATATCGGCAATCTGCCAGTGCGCACGGCGGATGGTGGGCTCATCACCCTCGGTCAGGTCGCTACGCTCGTTACGACGGAGAGCGTCAACACGATCAGCCGCGAGGCGTTTCAGCGCCGCATGGCGATTATGGTGAACCTGCGCGGACGTGATGTGCAGAGCTTTGTGGAAGAGGCACAGGAAAAAATCGGCGCGGCGATCAAGCTGCCCGATGGCTACTTCATCGAATACGGCGGGGCCTTCAAGAATCTGAAGGAAGCGCAAGCCCGCTTGTTGATCGTGGTGCCAACTGCCCTGGCGATGATCTTCCTGCTCATCTTCATGGCGTTTGGCAGTGTGCGTCAGGCCCTCATCGTTTACACGGGCATCCCGCTCGCGGTGACGGGCGGCGTCTTCGCTCTCTGGGTGCGTGGCATTCCGTTCAGCATTTCGGCGGGTGTGGGCTTCATCGCCCTGTCGGGCGTGGCCGTGCTCAACGGCGTAATGATGATCTCCTTCTTCAACCAACTCCGCGAGGAAGGAAAATCCGTCCGGGACTCGGTGGTTGAGGGAGCGCTCACCCGTCTGCGTCCGGTATTGATGACCGCCCTCGTGGCCGCGCTCGGCTTCGTGCCGATGGCCCTCGCCACCGGCCCCGGAGCGGAAGTGCAGCGTCCCATCGCGACCGTCGTCATCGGTGGCATCATCAGTGCGACGTTCCTCACGCTCGTGCTGCTGCCGGCGCTTTATGATACGTTTGAAAAAAACCGCCCGGGGAAAGAGGTCTCGTCGTGAAGCGAGCCCTGCTGCTCCTGCCTGCGATGGCGCTCCTTTCGGGGTGCGTCATGTTCATGCGCACGCCGCCGGACCTGTCTTATATCGT
The DNA here is from genome assembly GCA_025352845.1 of Opitutaceae bacterium. Classification (GTDB taxonomy): domain Bacteria; phylum Verrucomicrobiota; class Verrucomicrobiia; order Opitutales; family Opitutaceae; genus ER46. The sequence continues at coordinate 3,890 of JANXSC010000069.1, read as the reverse complement.
GCGCGAGCACGCCAACTCAGACAAAGTCAAAGTCCGGGATTTCGAGGTGGTCCGCTATGAGGGCCAGCTCCTGCTCGCGGGGAAAGTGGGCCGGCAGTTCTTCGATGCCGATACGAGCAAAACGCACCTCGACGTCACGCTCCATGCTCCAGACGGCTCGGTGCTGCGCGCGCTCACGTCGGATTTCAATCCCCGCCAAGTCTCTCGCGGACACCGCATGCCCGGAAGCTCCAGCTACCGGGTCGTGCTCGATCCGCTGCCGCCGGGCCTCGCCCGCGTTGTTGTGCGCGCCCACGACGGCGAGCACGCCTCCTCTCGTCCGTTAGAAAACCAAATCAAATAAGCTCACTCCCATGAAACTGCTCAAGATTGTCTCCCTCCTGTCCGCGCTGACGCTCGCCGTCGGCGCGTTGTCCGCCAAGCCCATCGCCGGCCCCAAGGGCGGCCGCATCCTCACGACCGAAGCGCCCCATGTGGAATTCTTCGTCGAGAAAGACCGCACGGTCGCCGTCACGTTCTACGACGCGGCCCTGAAGCCGGTCCCCCCCGGTGTCCAGGTGATCTCCGTCGTCGCTGAGGCGAAATCCGGCAAGGCTCAGTTCGCTTTGGAAAAGAGCGCTACCGGCTTCGTCTCCAAGCAGCCGTTGCCTGAGGGCGACGACTATACGGTGGTCGTGCAAGTTCGCGACGCCGCAGGGGCGAAGCCCAAGAACTACCGCGTCCTCTTCCACGACGAGATTTGCAAGGAATGCAAACGCGCGGAATACGCCTGCGTCTGCGACGATGCAGGGCACGAAGCACACAAAAAATAACCGTCTAAGCCGGGCTTTGGCCGTCGCGCCAAAGCCCTTTGCCCAGTGAAAAAGTCTCCATCAAAACGCGAGTTGTCGCGCCGTGCCGAAGACAAGGACATGCTCATCCTGATTGGCGGAGCGGTCTGCGGCCTGATTGGCGGATTGGTGGTTGGCGTGCTCAGGCATCGCACCCTGCTGTTTATGCAGGCCGGCGGAGTGGCCGGCCTTGGATTGGGTGGCCTCGGACTCCTTGTTCGGGCGGTTTGGCACAAATGGCGAACTGGCGGAAGCCGGTAGCAAAAACCAAGTTCAGTCACTATCAACGGTTCGGCATGTCCTAACTATATCATATGAATTCCCACGACCACGCGCGCGAGCCGGACAAACACGACGCGAAGAAATCCGATCACGACGAGCACGATCATGAGAGCTGTGACCATAGCTCGTCGAACCCGTGGGAAACCCGCAGCCTCATCGCTTCTGGCGTGTTGGTGGGAATTGGGTTGATCGTGCACTGGACCAAGGCGCTTCCGGCATTGGGGACAGAAGCAATCTTCACGGCCGCGATGCTCACCGGCGGCTGGCTCCTCCTGCCCAAAGCCTGGCGTGCGATTCTGCGGTTTCGACCAGACATCAACTTGCTCGTCGTCATTGCGGCCATCGGTGCTTCCATCGTGGGCGAGTGGGCAGAAGCGGCAACGGTGGTGTTTCTATTTGGGGTTGCGGAATGGCTCGAAGGTTGGGCCGACCGGCGCGCACAGCGCGCGGTTGAGGCTCTGCTCGAAATCGCGCCGAAGACTGCAACCGTGAAACGCGACGGCCAGTTCAAAGACGTGCCGGTAGAAGAGGTGCGCGTTGGCGATACCGTCGCCGTGAAATCTGGGATGAATATCCCGCTCGATGGCGAGGTGCTGACGGGCGAATCCGCGGTGAACCAAGCGCCGATCACCGGCGAGTCGGTTCCCGTGGATAAAAAGAAGGGTGACACGGTGTTCGCCGGCACGGTCAACGGCGACGGTTCGCTGGAAATCCGCGTCACCAAGGTGGCAGGCGACACGACGATGGCGCGCATCATTCGCCTCGTGAAGGAAGCGCAGGAGCAGAAAGCGCCGACGCAGCGTTTTGTGGACGTGTTCGCGCGGTATTACACGCCAGCGGTGACCGTCGTCGCATTGCTCATCTTTCTTGTTCCGCCGCTTTTCCTGGGTGGCGATTGGTCGCAATGGCTTTATCGCGCGTGCGTGCTGCTCATCATCGCGTGTCCGTGTGCATTGGTGATTTCCACGCCCGTCAGCATCGTCGCGGGCATGGCTGCGCTGGCGAAGCGCGGGGTGCTCGTCAAAGGCGGAGCCCATCTGGAATCCATTGCCAAGCTCAAGGCGCTCGCGGTGGACAAGACCGGCACGATCACGGAAGGAAAACCGCAGGTGCAGGGAGTGGAGATCATCGGTAGCATGGCAGAACCGGAAATCCTAAAAATTGCCGCTGCGGTTGACGTTCATTCGTCGCACCCTCTGGCGAAAGCCATCGTGGAACACGTCAAGGGACGTGGCGTCGATTTTCCGCGCGCGGAAAATTATCAGGCGAGCAGTGGTCGCGGTGCTGAGGGCGTTGTCGAAGGACACGCTTACTTTGTCGGAAATCACCGCTTCACACATGAGCTGGGTGTGTGCTCGGAGGACATCGAGCGCCGTCTGGCTGCTATCGAAAGCAAGGGTCAATCGGTCATCGTGGTCGGCCATCGTCCGCATGGTGACTGCAAAGGCGAAGTGCTCGGGATCATCGCGGTCGGCGACACCGTGCGTCCCAATGCGGCGGAAGCGATCAGGGCTTTGCACGCCGCCGGTATCGAATCGGTCGTGATGTTGAGCGGTGACAATCAGCGGACGGCCGACTCCATCGCGAAGCAAGTGGGCATCGACGAAGCGCGCGGCGATTTACTGCCCGAGGACAAGGTGACGGCTGTGAAGACACTCCGCGAAAAGCACGGCTCAGTGGGCATGGTAGGTGACGGTGTGAACGATGCGCCCGCGATGGCCTCCGCGACCATCGGTATTGCGATGGGTGGTGCCGGCACGGACGCCGCCATTGAAACGGCGGATGTCACCCTAATGACCGACGACCTCGGCAAGATCGCTGAAACCGTCCGACTCGGGCGACGCACGCTCGGGATCATCCGCTTCAATATCGGCTTCGCCCTCGCGCTAAAGGCACTCTTCCTCTTCCTGACTCTGATCGGTCACGCGAGCCTGTGGTTGGCGATCATGGCAGACACCGGCGCGACGCTGCTGGTCGTGGCCAACTCTCTGAGGCTTCTTCGCTCCTCCAAGTAGTCCGCAGGGGAGCAACGGGTGTCCGCCGGGCCTTGAACGGACCGGGGCAAAACGTCCTGAAAAAACCGAATTCGTCCAAGAAAAAACGGGAAGGTTTCGGGTATGGCGAACCGTTCATCTTTCGTGTTCTCGTGCGCTGCATGACATACTCGGCAGAAGCCGGCACACGTGCGCTCAACCCGTGCTTCTTGTCCTACGGCCAGCCGGCCTCGGGACGTTGCGGGGTTTCCCCGCTGGAATGGGGAGGGCGAGACGCAGGCTCGCACGCGGGGAAAGGCTTTTCCCCGAAAGGAGATTAGCTGAAGCTCAAAGCTCCAAGATTTTCCTACGAAAAACCTAAACCGATTACGACGCGGCAATCCACGGTCGTAGCACTTGTCGCAGTGTCGTGCGTGCTCGGTGAAGACGACCTTCAACGGCTTTGGCGGTGCAGCCGAGCGTAGCACCGACCTCGGCGTGCGACAGTCCCTCGTATTCGGCCAACACAAGCGCGGTGCGTAGTTCAAGTGGGAGTGAGGCAACGGCGGCACGCACCGCGTCGGCTCGTTCTTTTTCCATCGCGGTCTCGGCACCGGTGGTGGCGTCTGGGTCGGGGTGCTGAAATGCGGGGCTATCGGGCTCGGCACTGTCCAAGGAAATCAGCCGGCGGACGCAGCGCCAGCGGAGCCGGTTCTTGGCGAGGTTCGAAGCGATCGAATACAGCCAAGGCGAAAGCCGCGCTCCGTCTTTGAAATCCCGGCGGACTTTATAGAGGCGGACGAAG
>JANXSC010000017.1 GCA_025352845.1 Opitutaceae bacterium | reverse complement strand
GGTCGTTGGCCGACTCATCCGGTGCGAGGGACACCCCGTTCGCGCCATCAGGACTTATTTCCGTCACGCGGCGCGCGGCGTAACGGATTTCTAATCACTGCGCACGGTCCGAGAAAAATCAGGCTTTGGGCAACAGGCCCTGAACTCTTGACAGAACGGAATCCGCCCCGCCTCCTCACTCGCATGCCCCGCAAGCTGGGACTCGAATTTCCCGGCGCGTGCTACCACGTCATCAACCGCGGGAACTATCGGCGAAACCTGTTCGAGCCGAAGGGCGCGGCGGAGTCGTTTGAGCAATGTTTGTTCGAGGCGGCCGCCGCCTTCGGGTGGCGGCTGCACGCGTTTGTCGTCATGCGGAATCATTTTCACCTCGCGGTGGAGACGCCGGAGCCGAACCTGAGCGCGGGCATGAAGTGGCTGCAGGGGACATGGGCGATGCGGTTCAATCGGTTTCGTGGCGAGACGGGCCGGCCGTTTCAGGGCCGCTACAAGGCGCTGCACATCGAGCCCGGCCCCGCGCTCGCCCAGGTCGCGCACTACCTCCACCTCAATCCGGTGCGGGCGCGCGTGGTGGGCGCGGCGCGGGCGGCGGAGTTTCGCTGGAGCAGCCTGTGGTGGTTCGCGCAACGCGGGCGGCCGGCCTGCCTCGTGGCGGAGAAGGTGCTCGCGGAGAGCGGCGGGCTGGCCGACACGAAGACCGGCTGGCGGCGCTACCTCGCCTATCTCGACGTGCTCGCGGAGGAAGATGGGAAACGGCGCGAGGAGAAGTTCGGGCGCCTGAGCCGCGGCTGGGCCGTCGGCACGGAGGAATTCAAGGCGGGCCTAAAAAAGCAACTCGTGCGGACCGCCGACTCGGCGGAGCGACTCGAACTCCTCGGCGGCGGCCCCGAAGCCCGCCGGCAACTGCGTGAAGAAACTTGGGAGGATGCCTTGCGCACGCATGCGAAGCGCCAGCGCGTGAACCTCGCCGCGCTGCCTGCCCAGAAATCCGCGCCCGAAAAAGTGCGGCTCGCCGCCGCCATGAAGGCGACCACCTCGGTCTCCAACGGTTGGCTCGCCCAACGCCTCGCGATGGGCGAGCCGGCGAGCGTGAGCCAGTATGTGCGGCGGTGGAAACTGGCCGGAGGCGGGCAGGAGCGCGGAAAAGCGTGAGGCGAACCGAGCGAGCGTGGGCGGGCAGGTTTTGGGTTTGATTACGGAGTCGGTCCTGGCTCTTGAGAGATGGCTAGCGCACTGCCCGGCAAGTCGGAGCAAAACCCTCTCCGTGCGGTCATCCAGCAACCCTGCCGGCACCTATCTGGCGATGAGCGCGGCCAGAGCGGCCTGCGTGCGGGTGAACTCGGCCTTCAGCTGCGCCACGAGATCGCGCACGTCGCCGAGGCCCTCGGCGTGCGCGCGGTTCTCCAGATCTTCTGCGACGGCGCGCAGGGCGCTGGCGCCGAGGTTGGACGAGCTGCCCTTGATGCTGTGCGCGGCGCGCGTGAATTTCGACACGTCACCCGCAGCCAGACTCTGGTCGAGTTCGGCGAGGCGTTGCGGCGTGTCGTCGAGAAAGATGCCCGCGATCTCGCGGAGGAACTCGTCGTTGTCGTCCGGGTTCAGTGACCTCAGCTCGGCGATGGCGTGGGGATCGAGGATCGTGGCTTCAGCCATGGCGGTTGGCGGCGAGATTGAGGGCTCAAGATGCCCACTCGAACGAGGTGTTTTGCTCGATTTCCTCGATCGTGGTGAGGCCGAGGAGGACTTCTTTCAGGCCGTCGTAGCGCAGCGGCTTGTAGCCGATCTTGGCGGCGGCGCGGGAGATTTCCTGCGCGCTGCGGTTTTCGCTGATGAGCGAGCGGATTTCCTCGGTGATGAGCACGAGTTCGTGAAACGCGATGCGGCCCTTGTAGCCGGTGTGGCGGCAGGCGGGACAGCCGCGGCCGCGGTAGAACGGCACCTCGGTCAGGCCCTCATCTTGGAAGTAACGCTGTAGCGTTTCGCGCGTCGGATAATAAGCCTCCTTGCAGGCTTCGCAGATCCGGGCGACGAGGCGCTGCGAGAGCACGCCGATGACGGACGGGGCGACCATGTAGGGCTGCACGCCAATTTCCACGAGCCGCACGATGGCCTGCGGCGCGGTGTTGGTGTGCAGGCTGGCGAAAACAATATGGCCGGTGAGGGCGGCCTCGGTGGCGATCTTCGCGGTCTCGAGATCGCGGATTTCCCCGACGAGAATCGCATCGGGATCCTGGCGCATGAGCGCACGGAGGACGGTGGCAAACTTCAGATCGATGTTGGCGTTGACCTGGCTCTGCGTGATGCCCGGCAGCTGGATTTCGATCGGATCCTCGATGGTGGAGATGTTGCGGACCGGCGTGTTGATCTCGTTGAGCGCGGCGTAGAGGGTCGTGGTTTTGCCGGAGCCAGTGGGGCCAGTCACGAAGACGATGCCGGTCGGATTTTGGATCAGGCGCCGGAAGGGCTGCAGGACCGACTGCGACATCATCATCTTGTCGAGCGTGAGCATCGTTTTTTTCCCGGCCGAGGTGAGGATGCGGATGACGGCTTTCTCGCCGAACGCAGAGGGGATAGTTGAGACGCGGAAGTTGGCGTTCTGGCTACCGAGCGGCATCGAGAAGCGTCCATCCTGGGGGAAACGCGTCTCGGCGATGTTGAGGTTGCAGAGGATCTTGATACGCGAGAGCAGCGCGCGGTGGAGTTTGCGCGAGTAGGTGAGGATGTCGCGCAGGTTCCCGTCGACGCGGAAGCGAATGCGGCAGTGCGTCTCGTGGGCCTCGATGTGGATGTCCGTCGCGCGCTCGCGCAGCGCGAAGAAAATAATCTCGTCGAGGACCTGGATGAGCGCGTTGTTCTCGGCGAGGGCCGCGAGTTTTTCGCCCGCAATATCGGGCCGGTCAAAGAGGCTGGAGTTCTCGAGGTCGCCGAGGCTTTCCTCGAGGCCCTTCTCCGAACAGTAGTGAATCGCAATGGCGTCCTCGATTTCCTTGGTGAGCGCAAAGACGGGGCTCACGGGCATCTGGGCGATCTGGCCGAGGCGCCGGGCGAGATCGGCATCCGCCGGATCGGCCATCGCGACCGTGAGCACACCGTCGAGCACGTAGAGACCGATGGCCTTGGCTTTCTTGGCCACTTCCACCGGGATTTTCGCGGTGGCTTCCTCGGTGATGATCGAAGCGAACGGATCAACGTAGGCGACGTTGAGCATGTCGGCCCACTGGCGGCAGGCTTCGTCCTTGGTGAGGTATTTCTCGTCGACGATGGCCTGCAGCAACTGCGGGCCGTCGCCGAGCCGGTTGCGCAGGCCCTCCACTTCCTGCGCGAAGTCGAAGTGCGGGAGCTTGCAGATCCGCTCGATAAAGGGGCTATTTTTTGGATTTGGCACGGGGAGATTTGGCTTTGAACATTTTTCCGATCTCGTGCTGGTCGAGTTTCTCCATCGCAAAGCCGGAGGCGGTGCGCTCGGCCTTCAGCTCCTCAAGCATTTCGGGCAGGGAGTATCGCACCTCGCCAATTTGGTGGCGGGGTTGGGGGCGGGAGTTGGATTCGGCGGCGGCGCTCATGGGTTGGTGGGGGCGTCTTCGGAGCCAAAGCACTCGGCGATGGTTTCGGAGAGGGCCCGGGCGATTTCTTCCTTGGGAGTGTCCTTGCGAATGTAGTTCTCGGCGCCCAGGTCGAGCGCCTGCTGGATCGTGTCGCGGTTTGTCAGGGAGGTGAGCATGATTACGCAGCAGTCCGGATCGATTTCTTTTAGCTGGCGCAGCGCCTGGATGCCGTCGATTCGCGGCATGTTTACGTCCATCAGGACGAGGCGCGGTTTGTCGCGCTGGTAGGCGACGACGGCATCCTCGCCGTTGCCGGCCTCGAAAATTTGCGTGATGCCCATTTGTTTCAGGATCAGCGAAACGTATTTTCGGATGTGCGGCTCATCATCGACGAGGAGAACGGGACCGGTGAATTTCATCGGGGATAGGGAAGGGTGACGCGGAATTCGCAGCCGAGGCCGGGCAGATTTTCGGCGCAGACTGTGCCGTGGTGCGCTTCGACGATCTTGCGGCAGATGGCGAGGCCGAGGCCAATGCTTTTTTCGCCGCCCGTGGGTTTCACCGACAGGCGCCCGAAGTCCTTGAAGAGTTTGTCGCGCTCGCTGTCCGGGATGCCCGGGCCCTGATCGCGCACGGCGAGGGTGCAGGCATTGGTCGCGGGATCATCCTTCACGATGATGGTGACGGTGGAACCGGGCGGGGAATATTTCACAGCGTTGCTCAGCAGATTGTCCACCACCTGTTTCATTTTCGCCGGATCGATCATGGGCACGATGGGTGAAGGCGACGGCTCGAAAACGACATGGGTGGATTTTTTCACCGCCTCCATATTCGTGAGCGTGACGGATTTTGCGACGAGGTCACCGAGGTTGTGCTTCTCGACGTGAAGTTTGAGCTCTCCCGACTCGATGGTGGCCACGTCGAGCAGTTCGTTGACCATGTCGAGCATCGCCTGACTGGCCCCATGAATCGTCTGCACGAGATCGAGTTGGTCGGCATTCATCGGGCCGGCGACACCGTCGCGCAGAAATTCCGCGAGCCCGCGGATCGAGGCGAGCGGGTTGCGCAAATCGTGCGCCGCCATGCCGAGGAAGCGGTTCTTCGCGGCGTTGGCCTTGCTGAGTTGGGCGACGAGCAGGGCCTGTTGTTCCGCCATCGCCCGATTTTGCAGGTGGGTGCGGATGCGGGCCAGAACCTCTTTTGGCTTGAAGGGCTTCGGCAGATAGTCAGCGCCACCGGCGAGCAATCCCTCGACAATATCGTCGGATTCGCTCTTGGCCGTGATAAAAATCACCGGGGCACTCTTCTCGCCGTAAGTGCGCTTAATCCGGCGGCAGGTCTCGAGCCCGTCGATTCCCGGCATCATGACATCCAGCAGGACGAGGTCGGGGCGGAATTCCGGATAAACTTCGAGGGCGCGTTCGCCCGAAGGCGCGTCTCCTATCACGTAGCCATCGCTCTTAAGTATCCCGCCCAAGATGCGGATATTCAGCCGATCATCATCCACGATCAGGATCTTGCGTCCGGTGAGGACGAGTGGCGTGGACTGAGGTGCGGCGACCATCGTG
>JANXSC010000013.1 GCA_025352845.1 Opitutaceae bacterium | reverse complement strand
TCATACCAAAAACTCCGCTCCATCCAGGACATGCTCAACGAACGCCCCCGCAAAATCCTCCACGACGCCTCCCCCGCCGAGCGTTTCCATCAGCTCCTTATATCAAACCCTAATTCGAATTGATCCTTGAATGCGCCCACTCTGGGGGTTTAATTGGGCGTCGCTCGTTGGCTGACCATTCCGATTGAAACTGAAAGCGGTGTAGTTGCCCGTCCCTTCGGTGCTCGCCTCGTAGTTGAAGATATCATTAATATCGAGCATCGCGAAGTCGGTCATCTGCTCTTTCGTCACCACCGTGATTGAGGCGCCTAAGTCCTCGAGTTTCGAACCGATGCGCGTACCGGCCATCGTATTGGCGGCGTAGTAGCCCTTGTTCTCTGCGTTAACCTCGAAAGGGGATAGTTGAACGATTGGCTCTACATCGGTCTTCGGAGGAGTGGTTTTGGCAGGGGAGGGCTTCGCGGGGGCGACTGTTGCTGGTTCGCCCGCTTGGATATACGGCATGCCAGCGATCGCCAGTGAGGCGGCCAGCCATGCGATGGGTTTTTGCGGTTTCATGGTTTTTCGTTTTCTTGGGGAAGAGAAAAGCTACGCCTTCGATTCGAATCTTTCGGCGGCGAGTCTGACGTCCACCTAAGGGGTGTTTTTCGTTCTTATGGGTTAGTGTTTTGGAAGTTTGCTTCTAAAGGGCCACGACAGACCAGGGGTTGGTTTGGGTGCGACGAGGCGAACGACATCCTGTGGGGTACTACGCGAAGTGGAGTTAGCTCGGCGGGGGTCGGCTGTGAATCAACGACGCAACATAAACGTTTTTATTCCGGCGGGCAGGGAGTAGCGGTGCGCACCGGCGACACGCAAGTTTTTTTTGATCGTAATGCTTTATACCGTCTTCTTCTAGCGTGTTATGACTGTCTTTATTAAAGAAAAAGCAAGTGCTCACAAGAATAACCGGAGCACGTCAAGATGGATGTCATCGTTTTCCCTTATACGGTCCTTCAGCATCGGCGCCAAGAAACACGAATTCGAGCAAGACCTCGACAACGACAATTATTTCTCTCCAGCGCTGTCGCCTGTGAACTCGAGGATTGTCGCATGATGCACCAGTCGATCGACCGCTGTCATCGTGGTCACCGGGTCTTTGAAGATCTGGTCCCAGTGGGAGAAGACCAGGATGGAAGTGATGACCACGGATTTTTTTTCGTAACGGTCGGCGAGGAAGTGAAAGAGCACTTCCATCTCCTCCCAGGATTGTTGGACGTAGCTGATGTGCGCGCGTTCGTCGAACATCCCTTCCACATCGTGAAGAATCTCTTTCGGCACCGGAAGACGCGGGATCGCGGACTGGCGAAAAACGCGCCCCAACTCCACACGCTCTTCGGTCTGGCCAACGTGCTGCTCGCCGCACGCCGGGTCGCGACGTGAGCCCGCGGGCGCGCGCCAGCGGGCGGGCGCGGCGGGGAAATCGTCCTCGCTACGACTCCGAATGTCGCGCCGCACCGCGCCACGTCCTGATTTTACGCCACCGCCGCCTGCGCCCTCCTGCCAATTCGCAAAACCTGCAAGCTGGCTTTATTCAGCGCTTCCCTAATTGCTAAGGAAAATCGACCATTCGTGTCGAAATGCGCAAGCTTTACTACTCGATAGAAGTAATGGCGTGCCCGTGTTAGGCCCGCGGGCAACTTGCTGGGCGACCTTAGCCTCGGCCACGAGGCGATCATGGCCAGCCACGAACAGACGCCCGGATCGCCGCATTATTACGACATGGCCGGAGCTGCGGGTGCAGGCCTTGTTCCGAGATCGCTACGTCGGCGTGGCGCGAAGGTGCCGGCACGCCCCCATACATGTTCCGGCTCTTCTTTGGTTCGGCGATGGTTGCGTCGATCATCATAACCGTCGATGCCATCCGCCGCCGCGACTTCGCTTCACACGGCGACTGGATGATTCGCGGCAACGCCTCCGCCACGGGCTCGACCTGCGCCTCCATCGGCTCGGCAGCGAGCCGAGCGCGCGTCGTGCGCCAAAACACCTCCATGTCCTGTGCCAACAACAGCGGGGCCAGCACGAGCGCGAGAGCGGAGGACGCGAGGCGCAATTTCACGGGGTGGCGTTGCGCCCGAGCGGCCACGCGAGCACGGCCGGCGTGCGCACCGAGGAGCGCACTTCACCGCCGATCACCACGACGTGATCCTGCCACACGACACACGGCGCGCCAATCATGGGTGCCGGGCCCATGTCGCCGGACGAGTCGCGATCGGCCACCGGCGTCACCGGCAGCACCGGCCCTTTTTCCCAGCGCTGCCCCGCGATATCGAAATACAGCGTCTGCGCGCTAAAGCCGGGATGCTCGCGCGGCGCGCCGGGAAAAACATCCGCATAGCCTCCGATGAGAAAAATCTTGTTGCCCGGAATCACGGGGCACGGCGTCGAAATTCCGACGCGTGCTTCCGGCAGATCGGCCAGTCGGGTCCACTTGCTCTCACCCGCACTCAAACGAAAAGCGCCTTTCGCGGGGATCGCTTTTCCTTCGGCGTCGAAGCCGATGCCGCCG
>JANXSC010000649.1 GCA_025352845.1 Opitutaceae bacterium | reverse complement strand
GGGTTACGATGTCGTGCTGCCCCAGCGCCTCCAGCGCACGGGCGAACCCTGGATCAAGAAGATGGTCGCCGCCACCGGCTACAAGGTGATCAACAAGATCGCCGACGTGAAAATCCCGCCGAACACCGGCGACTTCCGCCTGATGTCGCGGCGCGTCGTCGCCGAAGTCGTGCGGCTGAAGGAGAGCCACGGTTTCCTGCGGGGCATGGTCGCGGTCGTCGGGTTCAAGCAGGCGATCATTCCGTTTGACCGGCCGGCGCGCTTTGCGGGCGAGACAAACTACAACCGTTTCCTCGGTTCGCTGCGCATCGGGTTCAACGGCATCTTCTGCTTTTCCACCTACGCGCTTTCGCTGAGCACGATGCTCGGCTTCGTCGTCTCCGGGTGCTCGTTTCTGCTGATGGCGATCTACCTCTTCTATAAAATCACGGGCCGCGAAATCTCCTGGGGCAATCCCACGCAGGTCATCCTCATCTCCTTCCTCGGCGGCGTGCAGCTGATCAGCATCGGCATCTTGGGCGAATACATCGGCCGCATCTACGAGGAAGTCCGCGCGCGCCCGAAATTCATCGTGGATCGGGCCGAGGGTTTTGGCCGGCGATGAATCCCGCTTCCCCGAGGGCGCGCTTCATCCGGCGGAGCGTCGGCCTCCTCGCGGGCGCGGTGACGCTCGCCGCGTTGCTGGTTTCGCTCTGGCACGAGTCCTTTCCCCCGCTGCCGCCGAGGCTCGTCATGGACATCGCCTTCCCTCGCGGAGTCGCCCATCAAGGTGAACCGCTCGTCACCACCGGCACGCGCAGCAACGCCGATTTTCTGGCCGTGCACTACCTCGACGAAAACACCGCGATGTTGTTCTACGATGTGTGGGGTATGGGCGGTCCGGTCTCGGCGCCGTTTCCGCTCAATCCGGGCACGCCGCGCCGCCTCACGATTGAAATGCCGACGCTGGCCCACATCGCGAATTTCCGCTCGCACGAAAAGCGGCCGTTGCGCGTCACGCTCGACGGCGTGGTCCTGCTCGATGAACCGGTTTATTTCCACCGGCGCGAGCCGGCCGACATCTTCTTCGCCACCAATCCCGCCGGCGGCACCGTCGCACAGGAAAGCTTCCGCGGATCACTCGCGCTCCCGGATGGCCGCGCGTTGCGCGGCGGGCCCGAAGCAGTGTTCAAAACCGGCGAACGCCTGCGCTGGCTGATCCGCGAACGCCCGTGGGCGCTCCTCGCCGCCCTCGCCTTGAGCGCAGGGGTGGGCGCGTTCGCACGCGCGATCTTGAGCGCGTGCTTGCGCGCGATCGCGTCACGCGTGAAGCAGGGCGGCGGGAATTTTTTCGCGGCCGGCGCGCCGACCGTTTTCCCGTCGCGCACCGTGCGCGCCTCGCACGGCTGGTTTTTCGCCGCGGCCGCCCTCAGCTTGCTCGGCTTCACGACGGTGATCACCGGCGGCACGTTTCGCCTCGTGGCCCCGGATGAGTTCGGCGATCAGTATGACTTTCAGGCCCGCAGCTTCCTGCAGGGCCGCCTCGATCTGCCCGCGGAAGCGAGGACTGGGGAGTCCTTCATTTTTCAGGACCGCACCTACATCTATTTCGGTCCGACCCCGGCGCTGCTGCGGCTTCCCTTCGTCGTGCTTAAAATCGGATTCGGGCAGCTCACGCGCTGCTTCATGCTGGCCTATTTCGCCGCCTGGCTCGTCGCGGCCCACCTGATTTTGCTCCACGTCTCACGCCTGGCGCGCGGTCCGGGCGCGCGGCCATCCGCCGGCACCACCGTGCTGTTTACTTCCGCCGTGGGCTGCGGCTCTACGATGCTCTTTCTCGCGAGCCGGGCCTACGTCTATCACGAGGCGATTCTTTGCGGTGCCATGTTCGCGCTGTGGAGCGGGTATCTCGCGCTGCGCTGGATCGCGCAGCCCGACCACCGGTGGTGGTGGGGCGCACTCGCGTGCGGCGTGCTTTCACTGCACGCGCGTCCACCATGCGGGCTCTTTGCGCTGGGCCTGTTGGGCTGCGCCGCCCTGGCGCTGGCCGGGCGCGCGCTGGTCCGGAATCCGTCCGATCCTCGCATCCGCTGGCGCGCGCTGTGTCGACCATTCGCCATCGCCCTGCTGGCGGCGCTGGGCGTGCTCAGTTTCAACGTCCTCAGTTACCTGAAATTTGAGAGCTTCGCCGGCGCCCCGTTGCGCTACCACGTGCAATACAATGCCGCCCGCCTGGCGCAAATCGCCGGAAGCAACTTCCACCCCGGAAATTTTCGGCACGATTTCGACGCCTATGTGTGGCGTCCTGATTTCACATTTCGCCCGACGTTTCCCTATTTCTTTCTCCAGCGTGGGAACGGGCCTTCCTATCGGGACGCGCGGATCGATCTGGCCGAGTCCACGCTCGCGCTGCCTTTCGCGATGCCGGCGCTCTGCCTGCTCGCGTTCGGTGGTGCGGCGCTGGCGCTCGTGCGCTGGCGGGAATCGCGCCTCCCGCTGGCAATCATCGCCGCCGGCACGGCCCCGATGGCGCTCGCGTTGTTCACGGCCATCGCCATCTCGCACCGCTACACGGGAGACTTCTGTGCGCCCCTCGTGCTCGCCGCGGCGTTTGGCCTGAACGCGCTCGATCTGCTTTCGGTTCGCGCCCGGCGCGTGAGCTGGCTTGCGCTCGCCGGTCTCAGCGTGATCGGGATTCTGGTCACGCTCGCCATCGCCCTCCACTATCAGGGCGAGGAGGTCTGGGGCGTGCCGGACGAAATCAAGAGCCGCTATCAAATGCTTCGCCAGGCCCTCGATTCCGCACTCGGCTTTTCCCGTCCATGATTCCCGATCGCCCGCCGCGCGTCCTGATCTTCATCGTCGCCTATCACGCCGAAGCGACGATCCTCAGCGTGCTTCAGCGCATCCCGGCGCTGCCGGGCTACTCGGCGGAGGTGCTGATCATCGACGACGGCTCGACCGATGGGACGTTTGCGCTCGCCGAGCGGCTGCGACAGGCGGGCACCTACCGGCACCCGCTCACCGTCCTCGCGAATCCCGTGAACCAAGGCTACGGCGGCAATCAAAAACTTGGCTACCATTACGCCATCGAGCACGGTTTCGATTTCGTCGTGCTCGTCCACGGCGACGGCCAATACGCGCCGGAGATGCTGCCCGACATGATCGCGCCGCTCGCGCGCGGCGAGGTCGATGTGGTCTTCGGCTCGCGGATGCTCGTGCGGAAAGATGCCCTCAAGGGCGGCATGCCGTTCTACAAATTCATCGGCAACCAGCTTCTCACGTGGTATCAAAACCGCGTGCTGAAATCGCACCTGAGCGAATTCCACAGCGGCTACAAGGCCTGCTCCGTCGCGCTGCTGCGCCGCATCCCATTCGATCTCAACTCGAACGTCTTTCACTTCGACACCGAGATCATCATCCAGTTTTTGCGCGCCCGCGCGCGCATCCTCGAAATTCCGATCCCCACGCACTACGGCGACGAGATTTCCCGCGTGAACGGCCTGCGCTACGCGAAGGATGTCGTGAACGCCTCCACCGTCGCGCGCCTCCAGAACTACGGGCTCGTTTACCGGCGCAACTTCGACATCGCGGCGCACGACAACCAGCACTACCTCGCGAAGCTGAGTTTCAAGAGCACGCACTCCGTCGCGATCGACGAGGTGCCGAACGGCGCCACCGTCCTCGACATCGGCTGTGGCCCGGGCCACCTCTGTCCCGCGCTGCGCGAGCGCCAGTGCCGCATCATCGGTGTCGATCAGTTCCGGCCGACGACAGAATCGGCCTTCGACGAATTCCACCTCGCCGATCTCAACGCGAATCCGTTCCCGCGTCCGCTCGACGATGTGCAGGTCGTGCTCGTGCTCGACATCATCGAACACCTCAGCTCGCCGGAAAAATTCTGCGACGAGCTGCGACTGCGCGCGCAGTCAAACCTCGACATGAAGATCGTCATCTCCACGGGCAACGTCGCGTTCTTCGTCACGCGCCTGATGCTGTTTTTCGGCCAGTTCAACTACAACACCCGCGGCATCCTCGACCTCACGCACACGCGGCTCTTCACGTTCTCCTCGCTGCGGCGGCTGCTCCGGGAAACCGGTTTCACGATCGAAAGGGAAATCGGCATTCCCGCGCCCGTGCCGCTCGTGGTGAAGAATCCGTTCTGGCAAAAAGTCCTGATGAAAACGCAGGCCGGGCTCATCTGGATTTCCCGCGGACTCTTCGCCTACCAGATGCTCATGGTCGTGCGGCCGCTGCCCACGCTGGCCACGCTGCTCGCCAGCACCCACCGCCACTCCGAAAAAAAATCCTCGGCCATGCCCTGGCCCGCCGAGAAATCGTGACGATGCCGGAGCCGCTCGCCGCGCCCACGCCTGCCGCCACGTCGCCACTCCCCCGGCTCTGCGGCCTGATCATCGGTCTCGCCGCGCTGGTGCTGGGCGTGCTCTATGGCTCGCGGCAATCCTATCCCCGGATGCCGGCGGCTTTGACTTTGGCCGTCACCTTTCCGCCCGGCATCGCGGGAGAAACCGAGCCGCTCATCTGCACCGGCATGTTCCGCGAAGGCGATCTGCTGGTCGTCGAGTATGTCGATGAAACCACCGCCGTCCTGCGCTACGATCATTGGGGCCACGGCGGCCCCAGCTCGCCGCGCATCGCGCTCCAGTCGGGAGTGGCGCGCACGCTGCGGGTCGAGATGCCGTCGCTCACGACCTACGTGAAACCGCCCTCGGGAGCGCGCGCGCCCCTGCGCCTCGTGCTCGACGGCCGCGAGCTGCTCCACACCGACGTGCCGTATAACGGGCGGCAGCCCACGCAGATTTTTTTTGGCGAAAACCCCATCGATGCCTCCGGCGCACGGGAATTCCGCGGCAAAATTCACGGGGCCGGCGGCAATCTGATTCGCGGCGGACCGGAGTCTTATTTCACCACGAGCCAGCGCGTGCTCGCGTGGCTGCGCGCGAAACCATGGCAATTCGCCGCCGTAGTGCTCGCGAGTGCGGGCCTCGGCCTGGCCTTCGCCTGGATCGTGCGCCGGCGCCGCGCCCATCCGCGGCCCGCCCGGCCGCCACGTGCCCCACAACCGGCGCGACCGGCACCACCGGTGCGCGCACCGTCGCCCGCGCGCTTCCTCTCGCCGGCGGATCTGCAACGCCGGCGCCGGGCCCGCTGGTGGTTCGTCGGCAGTCTGGGCGTGGCGCTCGTCGGCTATGCGTGGCTGGTGACGCTAGGCAGTTTCAAATTCGCCTATCCGGAAATCTTCGGCTCGTTCTACGATTACCAGGCGCGGAGTTTCTTGGAGGGGCGGCTTGATGTGCCCAATGATGCCATCGGTGGCGAAGCGTTCGAGGCGCGTGGAAAACTCTACGGCTATTTCGGACCCACCCCCGCGCTGCTACGGCTGCCGTTCGTGATCTTCAACGTTCATTTCGGCGGGCTCAGCCGCGGCTTCATGCTGCTGTTTTTCGCCGCGAGCCTCCTCGCCGCGTTCCTGCTGCTGCGCGACGCAGTCAAGCTCACGCGCGACGGCTCGCTCGACAGCCCGGCGGAACCATCGCCCTTCGCGATCGTCGTGCTCGTGGCGAGCGCGGGCTACGGCAGCACGATTTTTTTCCTCGGCAGCCGCAGCCTGGTTTTTCACGAGGCGATTCTCGCGGGCATCGCGTTTGCGCTGTGGTCCGCGTGGTGCGCACTCCGCCACCTGCACACCCCGGCGCGGCGCTGGTGGATCGGCGCACTCGTCTGCGGGGTGCTCTCGCTGCACTCGCGTCCGCCGACCGGGCTGTTTGCGCTGACGCTCCTCGGCTGCGTGGTGGTCGCCTTGATTTCCCGCGAATGGCGCGAGGGTGCCGGGCGCGTCGCCCGCCACCTCGGCGTCGGCGTCCTCTGCGTCGTCGGCCAGCTCACGCTCAACGGCCTCGCCTACCTGAAATTCGAGACCTTCGATCCCGCACCCTTGAAAATCAGCCGCCCCTACGCCGATCCCGGCCGCCTCGCGCACATCGACGGCAAGAGCTTCCACCTCGTCAATCTGCCGTTCAACATCGACACCTACCTGCTCCGGCCAAATTTCCGGATCGAGCCGCGTTTTCCGTGGATTTACATGGGTTCCAATTCACCGCGGCGCGTGTTCCCAAAATCGAAAATCGATCTCCCCGATCACACGCTCGCGCTGCCGTATGCGATGCCGAGCCTCTTCGCGCTGGCGACGCTCGGCTCGCTGCTCGCCGCCATCGCGCGACCGGGCACCCGCCCCGCCCTCGCCGTGCTGTGGGCCGCGGTGCTGCCCATCACGCTCGCTCTCTTCGCCGCGATCGCGACGGCCCAGCGCTACACGGGGGATTTCTGCCCGTTTCTGATTTGCGCCGCGGTGTTCGGACTCGCCGCGAGCGAAGCACTCGCCGCGCGCTGGCGCCGGGCCGCGCGGGGACTGATTGTGCTTCTCACTGTCGCCGGCATCGCGGTCACGGTCGCCCTTACGCTCCACTATCAGGGCGAATACCTCTGGGGCGTGCCGGAGGAGACGCGCGTGCGCTACCAAAATCTGCGCCGCCACGTGGACACGTTTTTCGGTCTGCTGCCCTCCACCTCCAAACCGCCGCCGCCGATCCGGACCGATGTGGATCGTTAGCCCGTGTTTCGCGCGCTTGCTCCCCGCCTTCACTCCCTCATTCCCTCACTGCCTTCTTTCATGCATCACGTCTTCGTCACCGGCGCCGCCGGTTTCATCGGTTCCAATCTCATCGACCGCCTCCTCGCCGACGGCGGCGCCGTCACGGGCTGGGACAATCTCTCCACCGGCCAGATCCGCTTCCTCGACGGCGCGACGCAGCACCCGAAATTCAAACTCGTGCGCGGCGACAATCTCGATCTCCCCGCGCTCACGGCGGCGATGAAGGGCGCGGATTTCGTCTTCCATCTCGCCGCCAATGCCGACATCCGCGACGGCTGGAAACATCCCGAGAAAGATCTTCAGCAAAACACCATCGCGACCTTCCACGTCCTCGAAGCAATGCGCGCCAACGGCGTGAAGCGCATCGCGTTTTCCTCGACCGGCTCCGTCTATGGCGAGGCGCTCGTCACCCCCGAGCGGCCCACGCCGGAGACCGACGCGTTTCCTATTCAGACCTCGCTCTACGGCGCATCGAAGACCGCGGGCGAGGGCCTGCTCGCCGCCTACGCCGAGGGCGCGCAGATCGACGAGGCCTACATTTTCCGTTTCGTGTCCATCCTCGGTGAACGCTACACGCACGGCCACGTCTTCGATTTCTACCAGCAGCTCGTCGCGCATCCCGATCATCTCCGCGTGCTCGGCAACGGCCGGCAGCGCAAGAGCTACCTCTACGTGCAGGACTGCATCGAGGCCATGCTGCACGTCACGCGCGCCCACACCGCGCGCGATGCGAAGCACCGCACGCAAATCTACAACCTCGGCACGCCCGAGTTTGTGCAGGTCAACGACAGCATCCGCCACATTTGCACCGCGCTCGGGATCAAACCCCGCCTCGACTACACCGGCGGCGATCGCGGCTGGATCGGCGACAACCCGTTCATCTTCCTCGACACGAAAAAAATCTCGGCCACCGGCTGGAAACCCAAGCTCACCATCGAGCAGGGCATCATCCGCACGCTCCGCTGGCTCGAGGCGAACCGCTGGGTTTACGACGCGCGAACGTGAAAATGACCGCGCGCGCCACCCAGCCCCTGTCATTCTGAGCGCAGCGAAGAATCCACTTGGACTCACTCATCGAAACCACGGACGAAAGCGCTGCTGGATGTCAAAGCCTGTCGCTTCGCTCGGTAACTTCGCTCCGCTCAGAATGACAATCCGGGAAAACCTCCGCCGCCCCGCCTTCTGGCTGCTCCTCGCAGTATTCGCGCTGGAATTTTTCCTCTTCGATCAGTTCGGCGCGCGTCGGCACACGTCGATCTATCCGCGCTGGAACGATCAGATCCAATACCTCTCGGAAAGCTACACCGGCTACGAATTCGCGCACACGCACGGATTCTTTCCCGGACTGTGGCAGGCGCTGACCAATCGCTCGGCGCAGGGCACGCTGCACGATTTCTACGCGGTCATCGTTTTCACTCTGGTCGGGCCCTCGCGCAGCGCCGCGCTCGCGATCAACATGCTCGCTCTCATCGCATGGCAGGCGGCGCTGTTTGCCGCCATGCTCCGCGTGCGTCGCCCGGCACCACTGGCGTTTGCCGTCGCAATGCTGCCGCTTGCGCTCGCCGGCCCGTGGCAGAACATCCCCGGCTCCGCCTACGATTTCCGCCTCGATCATCTCGCGATGTGCTCGCTCGGAATCACGGCGGCGGCCGCGCTGCTCACGGATGGCTTTCGCGCTCGGCGCGCCTCGCTGACCTTCGGCCTCGCGGCTGGCCTCACACTACTCACGCGTTTTCTCACCGGCACGTATTTCATTCTGATCCTGATCGGACTGCTCGCATGGACGCTGCGCGGTGAGGAGAGAAAAATCCGCACGCGCAATGTGCTCCTCGCCGCCCTCGTCGCCGCCGTGGTCGCCGGGCCGGTGCTTTGGCTGAACTTCGATACCGTGCGGGAATACTACTGGATCGGGCACTACGTCGGACCGGAGAGTGCGATCCGCAATTCGCACATGGGCCTCGGTCGTTCGCTGGCGTTTGTCGGAAGCGAACTCGTGCAGCGTCACCTCGGGATTTTTATCCTCGTGCTCGGTGGCGCTGGCGCGGCGTGCCTCGCCCTGCTGCGCTTCGGCGAACGTCAGCCGGTCAACCGCGACCCGTTCGTCATCGGCGCGATCTTCCTCATCGCACCTGCGTTCGTGCTCACGCTGCACCAGCAAAAATCCGAGGTCGTCATCAGCGCACTCGCGCCGGGAGCAGTCACCCTGATCGCCGCGCTGTGGCTGTTCGTCTCGCGTCACGCCTCAACGAAAGCAGTCGCAAGATTCGCCACCGTGATCGCGATCATCGCGATCGTTTTTTTCACCCAAAAGCAGATTCCGCCGGCATTCGCACCCGGACAGCTCGACGAATTTCGTCAGGTCAACACCCTTGCCGATCACATCTTCACCCGCAGTCAGGCGGCGCATCTGCCCGAGACGCGCGTCGCGGTGGACTACGTCACCGACTGCCTCGATGCTCAAGTGGTGCGTGTGATCTGCTACGAGCGCCATCGCGTATGGCTCCCGTTCAACATGACGCTGCCCACCGGCATCGCCGCGCCCACCGAGGAAGAAGTCTTCGCGCGCCTCGCGCTCAGCGATTTCGTTTTTCTCACCGAGGAAGCGCCGGCCGGCGGATTTCCCTTCGACCTGAAGCTGGCCGCTCTGCGCCCGAAGCTCCGCGCGTGGTGCGAGGCCAACCTGCGTATCGCGGAGCGTTTCACGCTCTTCGGCCGCCGCATGGTGCTTTACCAGCGGCGCGAGATTCCGTTGCCTTGAACCGCGCATGAACATCGTCCTCACCGGCTCCAGCACGGGCATCGGCCGCGCCCTCGCCGAACGGTTGCTCACGCGCGGGCATCGCGTGTGGGGACTCGCGCGCTCCGATCAATCCGGGTTCGCCGCGCAACACGCCGGCAGTTTTCGCGCGGCGCGCTGCGATGTTGGCGATTGGGAAAGCGTTTCACGCGCCGCCGCAGAAGTGGCCGCGGCGTGGCCGCACGTCGACGCCGTCATCGCGTGCGCCGGCGTGCAAGGCGAGATCGGCCGCGCCCTCGCCGCCGATCCCGCGAAGTGGAGCGCCACCGTGCGCGCGAATCTCGACGGCACCTACCATACGCTGCGCGCTTTCAATGCGCTGCTCGCCCGCGCGGCCGGCCGCCAAAAAATCATCTGCTTCTCGGGTGGCGGAGCGACCAAGCCGCGCGCGAATTTCTCCGCCTACGGCGTCGCCAAGACTGGCATCGTCCGCCTCGTCGAAACCATCGCCGAGGAGGAGCGCGACCGCGCCCTCGACATCAACGCCCTCGCGCCCGGCGCCATCGCCACGCGCCTCACCGACGAAGTGTTGGCTCTCGGCCCCGCCGCCGTCGGCGCCGCCGAATTCGCCGCCGCGCAAAAAATAAAATCCGCCGCCTTGCCCTCCGCAGCCTTGGCGAAGGAGGGTGCCCCGCTCGCGCAGGCGCTCGACTGCGTCGAGTGGCTGCTCTCCCCCGCGAGCGACGGCATTTCGGGCAAACTCATCAGCGCCCCGTGGGACCCGTGGACCACACTCGCCGCGCGCCGCGCCGAACTCGCCGCGTCCGACATTTACACGCTCCGCCGCATCGTGCCGGAAGAGCGCGGGAAAAAATCCTAGCCCTCCTCACCGGCCAAACACCCGGTAGTTCAGAATCAGAAACACCACGATCGTCGAGGGCGGGATCGCCCACACCGTCGCCCACATCGCGCTCAGACCGAAGCGGTGCCGGAGGAGTTTGAACGCGCCGAGATTGATCACGTAGCTGAGCGCGACCGCGACGAAATACTCGCCGAGTTGCTGCACGGTGTCGCCCCGCCCGCTCGGCAGCGCCCAGAAGCGATTCGCGAAATAGTGCGTCGTCGTCGAGACGACCCACGAGATGGAAAACGCGAGCGTCTCGCCACACCGCGTCTTCAACGCCCGCAGCACCGCGAGTTGCACGAGGGCCGCCCCGCCGCCAACCACGAGGAAACGCAGCAGCCGCAGCTGCGTTTCGCGGTCGGTCAGGAGGGAGTCGAACATCGTCGGCATCGGACGAAACGAATGCCGCCCGCCGCAACTTCATTCGCGCACCACGCGTGCGGCCGCCAGCACGTCACCCGTGAACTCGGGCCCGCATTCCGTGCCGTCGATGCCGTTGCGCCCAATCCATACTTCCGGCGCCTCGGCGCTGAAAAAATATCCGGCCTCCTCCCAGATTTTCACCCCGTTCACGGCCACGCGCACCGAACCCGACTGCAGCGCGCGGACCAGGGTCGCATCCTCGACGGTCGCCAACGCCGTGAGGGTAATTTCAAGTTCATGCGTCTGGCCCGGGGCCAGACGCAGCGCCGGACTTTCACGCAACGGCGAACCCCAGTGATCGAGCGCGAAACGCACATCGTCCCCGCCCATATATTCGATCATGAGCAAATCACCCGCGCCGCTCCGTCCGGTTACGACGAGCGGTTCGCGCCCCACGGGCCGCGCCGCGGGCAAGCGCACGCTTAGGCGCAGCGTGTCGCCCGGGCCTGAGAGATCGTGGCCGCGAAACACCGCGCGCAAACCCGCAGCCGCGGATGTTTCCGAATTTTCAGATCGCCCCAGCATTTCCGCCCAACCCAGGCGCACTTCGCCGGAGCCCGCCCGATTCAGTCGCAGGTGCTCCCGCAGCACCACCTCTCCATCCACCGCGATCTCGGCGCGGCGCAGCGTCGCGCGAATTTCTTCCGGGGTGCGACCGGCGAAGAACGGATGCGTCGCCGGCGGATAGAGCGACGCGAGCGAAATCCGCACGCGATGCGGCGCATCCGGCGCCAGCGCCATTGGCGCGCTGAAGCGCTCCGTCGCATCGGCGGGCGCAAGGCCAAATTGCACGCGCCCATCACCGGTGTGCCGCACGATTACGCGATCCACCTGCGGCGGCCGGCCGATGGTCGCGAGCGTCTCATCGCCCTTTGCCGCGCCAGCCGACACGATCACGATCAACTCGATCGGTCCATGCTTCACGCCAAGCGCACGCTCAATGAGAGCGGGCACATGGTTGAAGAACTGCGCGACACCTTGCGCGAGCGCCGGGTTGCGCTCCGCGAGCAGTCCGTCGAATTGCAGGGTGAACAATATCCCAAACGCCGCCGAGAGTATCGCCGCGGCTCCGACCGCCGTCATCATCAGCCGACGCCAACCGGCCCCCACGCCGAGCACGAGCCAGCGTTCGACCGCGAGCAGGCCCACACTCGCGAGCAGCATGAACGCCGGCGCGAAATCCACCTGATACCGCGCCAGCACGCTGAAGAACGACAGCATCACCGCCGCCGCGCCGAAACCCAGGAGCGCCGCCGCGCCCAGCCATGCCGCCAACGCCCCGCGCTGCTCCGGGCTCCGCCGCCAGAGCGCCAGCGGTGCGAACAACGCCAGCCACGCGATCGGAAAATGATTCAGAATGCCGTAGAGATCGCCGCGATGAATTGTGAAGCCGTGGGGCGCTTGCCCGAGATCGCCGCGCGTGATGAAGGGGAAGTAGCGGGACCACTCCGCGGGCGCGAAAAAATGCGCGCGAACCGTGAAGGGCATATAGCCCGCCGCAAAGTGCGGGAGCTTCGACTCGTAATCCAAGCTGAGTTGATAGGATTGGCCGAACTGCAACGGATTGCCGAAACGCGCGTGGTTATGCCACGCCATCGCCGCTCCGATCGCAGCGAGCGGCACCGCCGCCGCAAACGCCATTCGCCACGGAATCTGTTTCTCCCGCCGCCACCATGACAGCAGCGGCACTGCGAGAAACACGCTCGCGAACAGATACGTCGGCCGCGACGCAATCGCCAATCCGAGATACAGTCCCGCGCCGGCGAACCACCATGCGCGCCGCCGCACCGTGTGCACACTCCCCCACACGCAGCCGAGCGCCAGCATCGCGAAACAAAACCCCGCGCCAATCGGCAGCTCCCACATGGCCGGCCGGCGCAGCAGCGTCGGCGTCGCGCTCGCCAACCCGAGCACCAGCACCCCAAGCAACACCGTGAGCGTGCTCGCCTGCGGGAAATACCGCCGCCGCACCGCGAGAAAAATTCCCGTGCTGGCCAGAAATCCGAGGTAAACAAAAACCAGCACCGCCACCGCGAGCGGCAAATCCATGCCGGTGATGATCCGAAACGGCAGCATCAGCAGCACCATCGGTGCGGCCCCGAAATAGACGTAGTATTTCCCCTGGTAGAACGACGCATCGTGAAGCCCGAGTCCCGGCGAACGCTCGCCGGGATCGTAGGGGTTCCTCAAGGCGAGGAGTGCCTCGGGCACCACGACCTTCATGTGCAACTGCCCGTCGAGAAACCCGTCGATCAGCAGATTGTAGTAATCGTTCTGCTCCTGACCAAACCCCCACGAATCGCCGCTCGACCGCACGGTCCACAGGTAAAACCACCCGATGGCCGCACAGAGGACGAAGACCGCGAGCCGCTCGATCTTCCTTCCGCTCACGACTGGCCGCGCCGTTTCCATTTCAAAACCTCACTTGCGTCGCCGCGCCGGTTAGCTTCGCCTTCGTCATTCACGACTACGGAATGAACCGCGCCAGCTCCGAGCAACCCCTATTTGCCGTCATCGGCTGCGGCCTCATCGGCCGCAAGCGCGTCGCGGCCCTCGGTCCAAACCCGCCGTTGCTCTACACCTGCGATCTCGACGCTGCGCGCGCCGCGGACCTCGCGCAGCTCGCGCCGGGTTGCAGCGCCACGACGGACTACCATGTCGCGCTCGCCGACGCCCGCGTCACGGCGGTGATCGTATCGACCCTGAATGCCTCGCTCGCGCCCATCGCGCTCGCCGCCGTCCGAGCCGGCAAGCACGTGCTCGTGGAGAAACCCGGCGCGCTCAACGCCGCGCAGCTCCGCGCGCTCCGCGACGCCGCCCGCGCGACCGGCGTGCGCGTCCGCCTTGGCTACAACCACCGTTTCCATCCCGCGCTGCGCAAGGCGCGCGAGCTCGTCGATAGCGGCGTGATGGGTCCGCTGATGTTTCTACGCGCCCGCTACGGCCACGGCGGCCGCAAGGGCTACGACCGCGAATGGCGCGCCGACCCCGCGCTCTCGGGCGGTGGCGAACTCATCGATCAGGGCGTGCATCTCATCGATCTCGCGGGCTGGTTTCTCGGCGAGTTCACCACGATTGAGGGTCACGCCACGACTTCGTTCTGGGACATGAAGGTCGACGACAACGCGTTCCTCTCCCTGCGCACCGCCGCCGGCCAGACTGCGTGGCTGCACGTGAGCTGCACCGAGTGGAAAAACCTCTTCTCCCTAGAACTCTACGGCCGCGACGCCAAGATCGCGATCGACGGGCTCGGTGGCAGCTACGGCCCCGAGAAACTCACGTTCTACAAAATGCTCCCGCAGATGGGCCCACCGGAGACAACCGTTTTCGAGTTTCCTGGCGCCGACGATTCGTGGGCCGTCGAAACCCGCGCCTTCGCCGAAGACATCCGCCTGAACCGCGAGCCCAGCCCCGGCCTCACCGAAGCCATCCGCACGCTGGAGATCGTGGAAGAAATCTACCGGAAGAGCGGCTATCCGGTTTCGCAGGCGGGTTTGTGACCGTCGGCTGTCATCTCCATCCCAGCCACTCCGCCTCCGCCCAATCGAAAATCGAGAATCCAAAATCGAAAATTCCCTGATGATCATCACCCGCTCCCCTCTTCGCGTCTCCCTCGGCGGCGGCGGCACCGACCTGCCCTCGTATTACCGCGAACACGGCGGCTTTCTCGTCGCGGCGGCCATCGACAAATACGTTTACATCACGCAGCACCGCACCTTTCAGCCCGAGATCATCATCAAGTATTCCAAACTCGAGCGCGTCCTCTCCATCGACAAGATCGAGCACCCGATCATCCGCGAGGCGCTCAAGCTCACCGGCGTGACCGATCCGCATCTCGAACTCACCTCGATGGCCGACATCCCGGGCGGCACGGGACTCGGCTCCAGCGGCAGCTTCACGACGGCGCTGTTGAAGGCCCTGCACACCTCGAAGCGCACGCTCGTCTCGCCCGCCGAGCTGGCCGAGCAGGCCTGCGACATCGAGCTGAACAAGCTCGGCGAACCGATCGGCAAACAGGACCAATACATCGCCGCCGTCGGCGGCATCACGGCGTTCACGTTTCACAAGGATGGCCGCGTCGAATACCGTCCGTGCGCGATCTCCGAGGAGACCCTCTTCAACCTCGAGGACAACCTGCTCCTCTTCTTTACCGGCTACAGCCGCAGCGCCTCCGCGATCCTCAGGGATCAAAACGACAAGTCGAAGAGCAACGATCAGGCGATGCTCGACAATCTGCACTTCACCAAGGAACTCGGCTACCACTCGCTCGCCGCGCTCGAGGGCGGCAAGCTCGAGGAGTTCGCGCGACTGATGGATGTCCACTGGCAGCGCAAGAAGGAGCGCAGCTCCGGCATGAGCAACGCGCCCATCAACGCGTGGTATGACCACGCGATGGCGAGCGGCGCGCTCGGCGGCAAACTCATCGGCGCCGGCGGCGGCGGCTTTTTGATGTTCTACGCCGGCGACAAAAAGAAACTCCGCCAAGCGATGCGCGAGAAGGGCCTGCAGGAAGTGCGCTTCCGCTTCGACTTCGAGGGCAGCAAAGTCGTCGCCCAAAACTGACAAACCCGAATTGCCCACGGAATACACGGGATACACGAAAAATGTCTGACCAAAAATCCGCGGATTAATTCCTCCGTGTATTCCGTGTGTTCCGTGGGCCAAAAATGATTTCTTCCGATCTTCCCGTCGCTCTCTTGGCTGGCGGCATGGCCACACGCCTTCGTCCGATCACGGAAAAGATCCCGAAGCTTCTCGTCGAGATCGCCGGCGAACCATTCTTCTCGCATCAGCTCCGGCTCCTGAAGAAAAACGGGCTCACGAAAATTGTCCTGTGCGTCGGCTACCTCGGCGAGATGATCGTCGAGCAATATGGCGACGGTTCGAAGTGGGGCGTGTCCATCGAGTATGCGTTCGACGGCCCGAAGCTCCTCGGCACCGGCGGCGCGCTCATCGCCGCGCTGCCCAGGCTCGGCGACGCGTTCTACGTGCTCTATGGCGACAGCTACCTCCCGGTGGACTATCGCGCCGTCGGGGATTTTTTCCTGCGCTCGGGCCAACTCGGTCTGATGACCGTCTACGAAAACCACGGCCGCTACGACACGAGCAACGTCGAGTTCACCGCCGGAGATATCCGCAACTACGACAAAAAAATCCGCACGCCCGCGATGCGCCACATCGACTACGGCCTCGGCGTATTCCGCGCCGCCGCCTTCGAAGGATTTCCGCGCGATGCCGTCGTTGACCTCGCGACCGTGCAAACCCAGCTCTGCCAGCGCCACCAGCTCGCCGGCTACGAAATGAAACAGCGTTTCTACGAAATCGGTTCGCACGAGGGGTTGAACGAACTCGACGCGCTGCTGCGCAACCAGCGCGCCAATGGCTGACCGGTTTTCCGCCTTCCCAATTTCCCCCGTTTCCCAATTTTCCCTCCATGTCCTATTCCGCCCAACACCTGAAGGAAACCGCCGAGATCGTCGCGAAACTCAATCCCGACGATTGCGAGAAATGCGTCCGCGAACTCGTCGCCGTGCGTGCGCGCGGCGGGCGACTCTTCATCCTCGGTGTCGGTGGCAGCGCGGCCAATGCCTCGCACGCCGTGAACGATTTCCGCAAAATCGGCGGATTCGAGTGTTACGCTCCCACCGACAACGTCTCCGAACTCACCGCGCGCACCAACGACGAAGGCTGGGCCAGCGTGTTCGTCGAGTGGCTCCGCGGCTCGCGTTTGAAGAAGGAGGACGCCGTCCTCGTCTTCTCCGTCGGCGGCGGAAACCTGGAGAAAAACGTTTCACCGAATCTCGTCCACGCCGTCCAACTCGCGAAGCAGGTCGGCGCGCGCGTGATCGGCATCGTCGGCAAAGACGGCGGCTACACCGCAAAGGTCGCCGACGCCTGCG
>JANXSC010000063.1 GCA_025352845.1 Opitutaceae bacterium | reverse complement strand
GACGCGGTCAGGCTGACCGCGCTACGCGGCGTGATCTCCACAATCTTCCGATCGACGAGTGCGCGGAAGAGCTGCCACGCGCGTTTGCGGAGGGCGCGCTTGCGATGCTCCGTCTCGTGGCAGTCGCGGATGAGGTGCTGCATCGCGCGGCAGCCGTCGCCATCGCGCCCGAGCACGAGGAGCAACATGCCGTGCGTCACCTCGAAGCGGGAAACGAGTTCCTCGGCGGGTGCGATGCGCAGGCGCTCGAAGGTCTTGGCGTCCCAGCCGACCGCGCCCTCGGGCGCGCTTTGCTTCACGAGTTTCTTTTTTTTCGTGGGATCGCGCGCGACTTTCTCCTCGGCGCGCTTGTTTTCGATCATGTGCTCGGGTGCCTGGATGATGACGTAGCCTTTGTCGTCGTAACCCTTGCGGCCGGCGCGTCCGGAGATTTGGCGGAAGTCGCGCACGGTGAGAATCGCGGCCTTCTTGCCGTCGTATTTCCAGAGCTGCGTGAAAACGACGGTGCGGATCGGGACGTTGATGCCGACGCCGAGGGTGTCGGTGCCGCAGATGAGTTTGAGGAGGCCCTTCTGCGCGAGCTGCTCGACGAGGATGCGGTATTTCGGGAGCAGACCCGCGTGGTGGACGCCGATACCGTGGCGGAGCCAGCGGCGCACTTCCTTGCCGTAGGGACTCGTGAAGCGCACCCGTTCGAGTTCGGTTTGCAGCGCGGCCTTCTCCTCCTTCGAGCACACGTTGAGGCTCATCAACGCCTGCGCCGCCTCGCTCGCCGACCGCTGCGTGAAATACACGAGGTAGATCGGCGCGCGCTTGAGCGCGAGGAGCTCGGCGACGCGCTCGGTGAGCGGCAACTCGGAATACTCGAACTCCAGCGGCACGGGCCGACGATCGCTGCGCACGGTGCGGCTCGGCGCGCCGGTGACGCGCGTCATTTCCATCTCGAAAAACTCCGTCGCACCGAGCGTGGCCGACATGAGCAGGAACCGCGCGTGCGGCATCGTCAGCAGCGGCACCTGCCACGCGGTGCCGCGCTCGGCGTCGGAGTAGTAGTGAAACTCGTCCATGATCACGACGCGCACATCGCTTTCGGCGCCGCGATGAAGCGCGATGTTGGCGAGGATTTCGGCGGTGCAGCAGAGCACGGGCGCGCGCGGATTCACGCTTGCGTCGCCGGTCATCATGCCGACGTTCTCCGGGCCGAAATCGCGGCAGAGCGAAAGGAATTTCTCGTTCACCAGTGCCTTGATCGGGCAGGTGTAAACGGAGCGCTCGCCGGCGCAGAGCGCCTTGAAGTGAAACGCCGCCGCGACGAGCGATTTGCCGGAGCCGGTGGGCGTGTTAAGGACGACATTGCTACCGCCGAAGAGTTCGAGGATCGCTTCTTCCTGCTCGGGATACAGCTCAAGGCCGCGCGCCGACAAGACCGCGAGGAATCGCTCCAACACCGCATCGGCGCTCGGAGCAGAGCCATCCGCCGCGCGGAAAGGCGCGAGCGGTGCGGCGGGCGGAGGCGTCGGTGCGAGCATCCGTTACAAGGGTGCAGCGCAGGCGGCGGAGTCAATCCGCGGCGCAGCGACCCGCCCGCGAAAACGAAACCCTCAGAAATTATCGTGACGGCGGCCAGATTGGCGGTCGCCGCGGCCGGGCGGCGGAGGGGCCGGCGGAGTTGCCGCAGGCGCAGCGGGGGCGATCAACGGAGCGGGGTCGGGCGCGGGAGCGGGCACTACCCGGGACGGTGGTGGCGGGGAGTAGCGGTTGCCACGTTGAGTGGGCGCGGCGACAGCCACAGGTGCGCTCTGCGGCGCAACCGGGGACGACAGCGGCGGTGCTGAGATCACGGTGTTGCGGTGTCCGCGATAATTGGAGTCGGTTGGGCCGGAGCGATCACCGGGCGGGCGCGTCCGGGGCGGCGGTGGCGTGACGGCCGGAGCCACCGTGGTGGCGACAGTGGGTGCGGTCGGCAACGGTGGCGCGACGAACGAAGGTGTCGCGCGCACGCGGTTCGTCGGATTGATGGGCGGCCGCGCCGCGGGCATGGGTGTGACGGCGGTTACGTCGGACGCAGGCGCAGGCGCAGGCTCGGGACGGCGACCCGGCGCGAATGAACGCCGCTCATCGGCGGAGCGCGCGAGTGAAGTTCCGATGACCGTCGGCCGCGCGATGACCGCCGGACGGACGTTGGATAGAGCCGGAGTAAAACCCGCGCGCATCGTCGGTGGCTGCCATTGGCGCACGACGGAAACATTGGAGTGGTTCGGGCTGATCGGCGCGTAGGACACCAACGGCCGACGCCAGTCGTGGCCGGACCAGTGGCGGTGGCGATTGCCCACCCAGATTGCGTTGCGCCGCCAATCGCAGTCGAACGCCAGCCAAGACCCGACCGCCACACCCACGCCGAAAGTGAAAAACGGCCGCCCATACCCATACGGATAAACCGGCCGATCCACGAAGACGATTTCCGGCTCGTAGCGTGGGACGTAGATGATGTCCGGTTGCGCCGGCACGATTCGGATCGCGCCGGGCTCCGCGAGGATTTGCTGCTGCGGCGTGTCGATGAGGCTGCCGTTGGCGCGGGCTTTAGCGCGGAGGCGCTGCACGGCCTGCATGACCTCGGCGGGCTGCGTGGCGAAGGACTGGCCGACCTGTTTCACCCAGTCGAGATTCTCGTCCATCCACGTTACGATCTCGGGATAGCTCGTGAGGGACTTCACGCTCTCGTCCCAGGCACGGTGTTCGATTTGGCTGCGGTCGTTGGGAAATTCCCGCAGGTGGCGCGCGGCGAGCACGATGTCGGTCGGGCTCGTGGTTGCGGGGAGAATCAACGCGATGAGCGCATCGGGGTAGAGCGCGATGGGAGCGACGAGCTGTTCCAGTTCGGCCGGCGAGCGCAGGGACGGGGAGGGCGGAGGAGAATTTTCCTGCGCCGAAACGGAACACGTGAGCAACAGCGACACCGTCAACCAACTGCGGAGAGTTTTCATGGGCGTGAGGGGAACGATGGCTCCGACGGCCACGGCCAGACTAATATTCACTTTTCCGCGGATCGCACGCGGGAAAAGCGGTGGGCGGGCACGTCCCTGTGCCCGCATGGACTGCGCTCCCGTTGGGCAATAAATGCGGGCACGGGACGGGCCCGCCCACCAACGAACAAGAGAGCTGCCCCTTAGATCTGGGAATACGCCGTCGGCGCGAGGAAGCGTGCGGTGTTCTTCGACGTGTTATCCTTATACTGCGGATCATCCCTGAGCTTCACCCAGCGCGGGTCGGGTCCGAACTTGCCCCACGGCGCGAGGTGCGCGGCGAGGTCCGAGCCGCAGGTGATGTAGCGGAGATGCGGCAGATTCGGACCGGCGATGCCCTGGCCGAAAAACACCGGCGACATCCCGAGGTCTTTCATCAGGGAAATTTCGCCGTTGTTGAACATCGCCATCTTGCTCAGCGCGGCGCGCTCGCTGTGGCTTTCGTAGTCGCGCATCTCGAAGACGCGGGTCGGCACCTTGGCCTTGGAAAACGCCGGCACTTCCGTGCGTGTCATGCCGTCGAACGCGCGGTAGAGCCACGTGTCGATGCGCTCAAAGGCGGGACTCGCCTTCGGCACGTTGAGGTATTCCGCGCCCGCCTGCTGCACGATGGCGTCGGCGTTGATCTCGGCACTCACGCTGACGAACGACTCCAGCGACGCGTGCGGCACGAGCACCCAGAGCGGCGTGTCGGCCTTGGGCTTCGACGTGACGGCCTTCTTGTCGACTTCGAGTTCGGTGAACACGCCGACATTTTTCACACCGCGCTGGTTGAGCGCGGGAATGAACGCCTTCGCGAGATAGCTCTCGAGTCCCGCGGTGGAAGCGCCCGGCTTCAGGCGATAGGCGCGCAGTTCGTAATAGTCGCGTGCTCCGGAGGCGGAGGCGCTGGCGGCCACGCCGCGGCTGGCGAGCGCAATCGCAGTGGACGCGGCAAGGGATGTTTTGAGAAAGTCGCGACGGGGGATTTTCATGGGATGAGGGAGTGCAGAAAAAACGAATGCCGGGAGCATGACGAGCGAACTATGACACCGGTGCGAAAAAAGGTGTCGCACGCGCTGGGCCGACGCCCTTGCATCCGCTGCGAGTTTCGCAACCCACTCCGTTTATTTCGCACATGTCCGCATCCCTCTCGATCGCATTCATCGGCACCGGCGTCATGGGCCGCAGCATGGCCGGTCACCTCCAGAAAGCCGGTCACTCGCTGCACGTTTATAATCGCACTAAGGAAAAAGCCCAGGCGCTCCTCGATGCCGGCGCGAAGTGGCACGCCTCCGCTGGCGCCGCGGCCGCCGAGGCCGACGTCGTGATCTCGATGCTCGGCTTTCCGACGGATGTGGACGCGAGCTACCTTGGTGCCGGCGGCATCCTTGAGCGCGCGAAACCCGGCGCGCTGCTGATTGACATGACGACTTCGAGTCCCGTGCTTGCGCGCAAGATCTCCGACGCCGCAGCCAAGCGCGGTCTCGCCTCGCTCGATGCGCCCGTCTCCGGCGGCGACCTCGGTGCGAAGGAAGCGCGGCTCGTGATCATGGTCGGAGGTGACGCCGCGGCGTTTGCCCGGGCGAAGCCGCTCTTCGAAATCATGGGCAAGAACATCGCGCTGCTCGGTGCCGCGGGTGCCGGGCAATATTGCAAGATGGCCAACCAGATTGCCGTGGCCGTCGGCATGGTCGCGTGGGTCGAGGCGCTCGCCTACGCGAAGAAGGCCGGCCTCGATCCGACCGCGGTCCACGCGAGCATCAGCGGCGGGGCGGCCGGCAGTTGGGCGCTCACGAATCTCGCGCCGCGCGCGCTCAGCGACAATTTCACGCCCGGCTTCTACGTGAAGCACATCATCAAGGATATGAAGATCGCGCTCGAGAGCGCCGCCGAGCTGAAGCTCGATCTCCCCGGTCTCGCGAATGCCAAAAAACTCTACGAGCAGGTCGCCGCCAAAGGCTGGGAAGACTGCGGCACGCAGGCGCTGTATCGTCTTTACGCTTCGCTGTGATTTCTGAAAGTAGCGCGGTGCTTCAGCCCGCGTCTCAACTGTTCCCCA
>JANXSC010000646.1 GCA_025352845.1 Opitutaceae bacterium | reverse complement strand
GAAAAATTCTACCACGCCAACGCCGAGCGGATTTATCAGCTTGATGCCGCGTGGAAGCATCTTTGAAGCGAAATCCATGCGGCATACGATTACCCGCAGGCGATCATGTTTCACCCCAGCGCCCTCAGACTCGCAAGGGATTCTACGCATTTGAATGCATAACGCCTGCGAAGAATTGGTCTAGCATCGCGTCAAGTAAGCCGCTGAAATTCCCACCGAGAAGCCACTCCATCGCAAGTCACGTAATCCGCGAACCGATGAGTTCTCCCCGCCACGTGCAGCCCAATCTGACATTCATTGATCTTTTCGCCGGAGCCGGAGGTATCAGCCTTGGCTTTCAACGTGCCGGATTTCGTCCGCTCGCGGCCTACGAAAACTGGGAGCCCGCGGTTCGCTCCTATCGCCTGAACCATGGCGATCACGTTCATCAGGTTTCAATCGACGCAGAACTCGACGCCCCGGCGGCACGCGTTGTGGTGGGTGGTCCTCCTTGCCAAGGGTTTTCTTCCGCCGGTATGCGTCGTCCCGGAGACGCGCGAAACACGCTCGTCGGCGAGTTCGGGCGCCTGATTGCGCGTTTGAAACCCGACGCTTTCGTCTTCGAAAATGTCGAGGGGTTTCTCACCAGCGCCGATGGCCTCTTCGTTTTCGAGTTGTTGGAGCCTTTGATCGCCGCGGGCTATCGGATTCATCTCCGCAAGATAAATGCGGCAAACTATGGTGTCCCTCAGCACCGGAAGCGCGTTGTTGGCATCGGTGGACTCGGTTGGGATCCTTCCTTCCCCGAGCCGACTCACGCCGCCTTTGGCGCACCCGGCGCGCATCGGTCGAATCATAATGGCCTCCAGCCCACACCCACTCTCGGCGAAGCGCTCGCGACTCTCCACGCCGCGGACTGTGAAGCCGGACCCGCTGGCCTGACCGACAACGTGCGCCGCACTTTGAACGGCGACGACTTGAAACGGGCGCAACTGCTGATGCCAGGACAGTGGATGCGTGACTTACCGGAGGCACTCTGGCACGAAAGCTACCGTCGCCGCGCTTTCAGGCGCGTGATGGACGGCACTCCCACCGAAAAAAGAGGCGGGGCTCCAGCCGGAATCCGGCGACTGCGCGCGGACCAACCTTCAAAGGCAATAACCGGAGGTGCGCTTCGGGATTTTATCCACCCGACCGAGCATCGCCAGCTAACACTGCGCGAGTGCGCGTCCCTCCAAACGTTTCCAAGCGATTTCGAATTCTATGGATCGGAGAGCGAAAGGATGCAGCTCATCGGCAACGCGGTCCCGCCGGTTCTTGCCGAGGCTTTGGCCAATTCCCTGAAGCGCGATCTGACGGAAAAAAGAACCCGCAATCCTTGCGGTGCTTTGCTGAGTTTTCGCCCCACCTGCGCTTCTGCGATGAGCCCTGTGCTCGAACGTGTCACGCAACGAATCGAGGAGCGATTCGGAAGCCTCTCTGGCCAGCAAGCCTTGGCCTTCGCATGACGCTCACGAGATCACAGGCCACGATCTGGGAGAAAGCGCGCTCTGTTGGTGCTGGCGACCAGGGCGTAGTGCTATCGGATGCGATTTGCGCATATCTCATCGGCCGAATCGTTCTCGACCTTGGACAAGATGCGGCGTTTCCGGAAATCCCGCGAGAGTTGCCACTTTTGTTTACTGACAAACCTGCCGGCACACTCGTGCTCCCGGCGACCGACAGCAGGATCTTATTTGAGCGACTCGTCGGCTTGGTGCCAGACGCTGACACTTACTTCGCGTGCCTCGCCGCGCTCCAGAAGGCGCGGCTGAAATACGAACGCATACTCGCCACGCAGCCGCTGCCCACGTTGCAGCAGGTCGGCCCGCGCGCCCTCCTGCAATACGGCAAGCTGTCGAGCCACGCCCTCGTGTCGCTGCTATTTTGGCGCAAGTGGTTCTTCGACATCGACAATCGGGCGGGACAGGAAACCGGGTATTTGTTTGAGCCGCTAATTGCGCACGCCGTCGGAGGTGCGCCCGCGCCAGCCGGCAAGAGCCCGGTCAAAAGGCACAGAGACAGGACCAAGGGTCGCCAAGTCGATTGTTTGATCAAGGATCGCGCTTACGAAATAAAGCTTCGAGTCACAATTGCCGCATCCGGCCAAGGACGCTGGCAGGAGGAGCTGGATTTTCCCCGCGACTGCAGAAAGAGTGGCTTCATCCCGGTTCTCGTGTGCCTAGACGACACGCGAAATCCAAAGCTCGATGCACTTGAAAAGGCGTTTCTCGCCCAACGAGGAGAGGTCTACATCGGTGAACATGCGTGGAAACACTTGGAGGGCCTTGCTGGACAAACGATGGCGAAATTTTTGCACGACTACGTCCGCCGACCAATCAAGGACCTGCTGACTGAGGGCGACAAGCCGCCGCTCGACATTCGGGCCAAATTTATGCCGGACGCCGTGGAAATCAGACTCGGCCCCGAGTTGTTTCGAATCGAGCGGGACGCCGATGCTCCCACCGACGACGCCAGTGACCCGATGCCGCCGGATGCAGATGGCTCATCGCCCGGACCGTGAAATACGTTTAGCGTGCATCGTGTTCGCTTTCCATAACGCCGCTCGCACCGAATGATGAGTTGAACGGCTCCGGGTAACTGGCGTTCCAATTTCACCCGCCGCGTGCGAATACGATGAGGAACACGACCGCGAAACCCGCGAGCAGCGGCGGGGCGGTGCGTTTCACGATCTCCGTCACCGATACCCCAG
This sequence comes from Opitutaceae bacterium, assembly GCA_025352845.1. Classification (GTDB taxonomy): domain Bacteria; phylum Verrucomicrobiota; class Verrucomicrobiia; order Opitutales; family Opitutaceae; genus ER46. Next base: position 4,111 of record JANXSC010000646.1, on the reverse strand, counting down.
CCTGCGTCGCGGAGAAATTCACCACCGCGGCCGCCGGGGACATCGTGCGGCCAAACGTCGCCGCGATGGCCGCCAGCACCCCGAGATCGAGCGCGGCGGGAAGGTTGTCGCGCAGTGCGGGCAGCACCGCTTTCGAAAACGCCACGCTCGGCCCGATGCCCGAGCCCGTGATCACGCCGAGCAGGCCGGGGAAAAATCCCGCCGCGACTTTCCCGCCGGCGCCGGTGTCCGAGACGAGTCGCACCAGTTTATCCGTGAGCCCGATCTCCGTCATGCCGGCGATGAAGCAGCTCGCGGTGACGATGAGCGAAATCACGTGCGCGTAGGCGTAGCCCATTCCTTCAAAAAACGCCTTCACGCTCGCCGTCACCTCGCGGCGGCAGAGCAGCAACACGACGCCAGCCGAAAAAATCATCGCGTGCAACACCGGCAGTCCACGCGCGAACGGGGCGGGGAGCTCCGGAAAAAACACGCCCGGCATCAGCAGAAAAATCAGCGCCATCGGCAGCGGCGGGAGAAGGGCTTTCCACCGCTGGGGTTTGTCCAGCGACGCAATCGGGCTTTGTAGGGGCGTGGCTAGTCCGCGCCCTCGGGCGTCGTCCAGCGACGCCCCTACCTGAACAGGAGCCTCGCCGAAATCCCTGCGCGTCGTCAGCGCGAAGACCGTCACCGCCGTCACAAACCCGCCGACCAGCGGCCAGAACATGGCGGCCAGCGCGCGCGGCATCGCCGCGCCGCTCGCCTCGTGTATCGCGACGAGGTCAGCGTCGCCGGGGTTGAAGAGGCTGCCGCCGCCGGAGCAGCCGAGCACGAGCGTCGCGGCGGCGACGGGCGTGGAAAATCCCGCCGCGCGCATCAGCGGCAGCAGAATCGGCGCAATCGCGGCGGCGACCGCAGTCTGACTGGTGACCGCGATGTTGGCGACGAAGCCGGCGAGGCAGCCGCCGGGAATCAGCAGCCACCACGCGCGCCGCGCGGGCGCGAGCAGCAGTTGCACCATCTCGCGGTCGCAGCCCGTCGCGCGCAGGAGAAACGCGTAGCCCATCGCCGAACAGATCGGGCCGATGGTTTTGCCGTTGCCCATCTCGGCGAGAAACACGTCGAGCACCACGAGCGGCTTCCCCGCCAGGGACGCGAGCGCGAGCCCCGCCGCGAAAAGCGTGAGCCGCACGTCCACCCGCCGCACAAGCGCAACCATCGCGAGCGCGATGATGACGAGAGCGACGAAGAGCTGCATCGCGGCAAGTTGCCGGCGGCGCTGACGGAGCGCGACCGGTTTTTTTGCGGGCAAAATGCGCTCGCCTGCGATCGCCACTCGCACAAATCTACCACCAGTTTCGATCGCGCTGGCGGAACAGTATCTCTCACCCGTCCCCATGAAGCATTCATTCACCCCATTGGCCTTGCGCCGTCTTGTTTTAGGCGCGTCGTGGTCGCTGTGCGCGCTTCACCTGGCGTTCTCGGCCGCCGCAGGCGCGGCAGAAGTCCCGGCACTGATTCGTGCCGTGCAGGTGCGCGCGACCGCGGAGTGGCAGACGCTGTTACAAAACAAGGCGGACGTGAAGGCGCGCGACGCCGCGGGTAACACCGCCCTGCACCTCGCTGCGCTCAATCACGATCTCGCCGCAGTGGAGGCGCTGCTCGCCGCGGGCGCGGAGGTGGACGCGAAGAATTCCGCCGAGGCCACCGCGCTGATCTACGGGGGCGGCCACGCGGGAATTGTGCGCGCCTTGCTCGCGCGCGGCGCAAATCCGAACGCGGTCTCGAAACTCAAGAACACGCCGCTCATGATCGCGGTCGCGCACTTGGACTCGCTTGAGGCGGTGCGCTTGCTGCTCGAAGCCGGGGCCGATGTGCACGCGAAGAAAACCACAGACGTCGATGTCATACTGACCCGGGCGGTGAACGCAGGCAATCGGCGGACGATTGATCTGCTGATCGAACGCGGCGCGGCGAAGGAGGCGAGGTCCGCCGCGTCGGCCTTGAGCACGGCGGCATCCAATGGCGACCTCCCGCTCGTGGAGTTATTGCTGGCCCACAAAGCCGACCCCAATCTCGATCCGGATTTTGCGGGCCATGCCTTGAATACGGCTTTGCTCGGCGAGCACGTCGGCGTGGCCGAACTGCTCATCACGAAGGGCACCGATCTCAACCTGCGCTCGCCCCGAGGCCACGGGACGCCGCCCATGGTATGGGCAGGCTACAATCAAACCGGTGACGCTTCGGTGGCCCGAGCGCTCATCGCCCGTGGCATCGACGTCAACGCGGCCAACGATCACGGTTCGACGGCGCTCAGCTACGCACTCCGCTCCGGCCCGCACACGCCTCTCGTCGAGTATCTCCAGAGCGTCGGCGCAAAACCGTCCGAGCCGGTGCGGGCGAAACGCGTGCCCGACCGGCCGGTGCCGCCGACACCAGCGGCCCGCGTCGCCCTTGTGCGAGAACGCCTGCCGGCCACGCTCGCGCTTTTGCAACGGAGCTCGGACGCGTTTCTCGACAACAAATTTGTGCAGCAGTCGAACTGCACGTCGTGTCACGGCCAGGATTTGCCAGCCGTGGCGTATGGGCTGGCGCGCGCGCGCGGATTTCAGATCGATGATCATTCCCTCGGCCGGCAAATCGCGGTGCAAACCTCGCGGTGGAATTCCCGCGCCGAAGCGGCCCGGCAGATGACGTCACCCGTGGGCGGCGCGCCGGTGAGCATCGCCTATGGACTCCTCGGTTTGCGTGCGTCGCACTACGCCGCCGATGACATGACTGATGCGATGGTCCGCCAGATTCTGCGCACGCAGCGCGCCGACGGCTCGTGGGGCGATTTCATCCGCCGCCCGCCGATGGAGGACGGGCAGTTTGTGGCGACCGCGTGGGTCGCGCTGGCGGTGCGCGACTATGCGCCGGCGGGATTCGAACGGGAGGCGGCGGACTCGCAGGCGCGTTCCGCCACGTGGCTCGCGCAGCGGGAACCGGCGAACCACAACGAAGCCGTTTTTCAACTGCTCGGTCTGCACTGGAGCGGAGTGCCGGTGAATCGCCTCGGGGCGTCGGTCGAGCGGCTCGTCCTCAGTCAGCGTCCGGACGGAGGCTGGGGGCAGTTGGCCGGCATCGAGAGCGATGCGTGGGCCACGGGCAGCGCGTTGTATGCGCTGCACGAGGCCGGGAAAATACCGACGAGCGCTGCGGTGTATCAACGCGGCGTGGCGTTTCTCCTGCGCACGCAATTCGAGGACGGATCGTGGTGGGTGCGCGGCCGCAGCTGGCCTTTCCAGCCGCACTTCAACGGCCAGTTTCCCCACGGCAAAGACCAGTGGATTTCCCAAGGCGCAACGGCGTGGGCCGCGATGGCGCTGCTCCTCACGTTGGACCCCGTGCGGCCGGCGGCAACCACGCCGACGGCGCACGAGTTGATCGCGGGCTTTGCGAAATCGCCGGCGGCGCAGCGGAAAAAAGTGGAAACGGGCACCACGCCGTCCGCCGCCGCAGCAACGGTGGACTTTGCGCGCGATATCCAACCGTTGTTCAAACGCTCGTGCGCCGGTTGCCACGGCGGCGAAAAGCCGCGCGGCGAACTGGCGCTGGTTTCGCGCGCGGCGCTGCTCAAGGGCGGCGCGAGCGGCGAATCCGCGATCGCGCCCGGCTACGCGGATGACAGCACGCTCATCCACTATGTCACCGGCAAGATCGAGGACTTGGAAATGCCGCCGCTCAATCGCCGGGAAAAATATCCTCCGCTGACCCCGGCGGAAATCGACCTGCTGCGCGCATGGATTGACGCCGGAGCGCCTTGGGCTCCGACGTTGTAAGAAGAACGGCCGCGACAGGGAAACTGGGATGCAGGATGTTCGCGCCGAACGGCGCGACGCTCACAACGCCCGCACCCAGATATTCCGGAAACGATCCGGGATGCTGTTTTTGTGATCCTGAAAGCGGAACGGCGCTTTCTCGGGGAACGTGCCGTCGTAGTTCGTCGCCTTCCGGTGCATCGTGGGGCCAAGGATCCGGGTGTGATTCTGCACGACGATGCCGTTGATGATGATCGTGACGTAAGCGGGCTCGACGACTTTGCCGGCCGCGAGCTTCGGCGCGGTGAAGAGGATGTCGTAGGTCTGCCATT
>JANXSC010000643.1 GCA_025352845.1 Opitutaceae bacterium | reverse complement strand
GGCTGGAGTACGACCCCCAACACGACGCGCTCTACCTGATGAAGATGGGCAGTGATCTGTACCGGCTGTCCCGTGCGAAATGAAGATGGCGCACTGCCTGTCAAACTGAGTCATAGCTCCAGGGCTTGCGCAGTTCGCGGGTGAGCCAGCGGTTGGCTTCGTCGTCTCCCACGAATCGCTCGGCCTGTGGATCCCATTGCAGTTTGCGGCCGAGGCGTAGGGAAATCACTCCCAAGTGGCAGACGCTTGCCGAACGATGGCCGATTTCGGCTTCGCAGATTGGCGGCTTGCGCGAGCGGATGCTGTCGAAGAAGTTGCCCATGTGATCGTTGCTCTCGTAGAGCCGGGTGGCATTCGACGGGAGCGGCGTGGTCAGGAACTCGGGATCACTGGCTTCGATTTTGCCGCGAGTCACCCAGATCCAACCGTCGGCACCTTCAAACTTCACGCCATGCTGTTGGCCTTTCGGATCGATCACCGCACCGTTCCAGGCATTGGCGGCCGTGCTGTGGCAGGAGTGCGTGACGCCGTTGGCGTAGGTGTAGTCCACGGCGTACTCACTGAATGCTGAGAAGCCGCCGGGAATCATCTCGACACCCGGCTTCGCTTCCACGGAGACCGGGCCGCTGCGCTCGGCACCGATTCCCCACAGCGCGATGTCGTTGTGATGAGCACCCCAGTCGGTCATCGTGCCGCCGGAGTAGTCATACCAGAAGCGAAACGTCTGGTGGCAGCGCTGCTTCACGTAGTCGACCTTCGGCGCCTGCCCGAGCCAGAAATCCCAGTTCAGCTCTGCCGGCACCGCGCTCGCGGCAAACGGCCCGTCGCGCAATCCCGCGGGCAGCCACACGCTCGCCTCGCGGAGTTTACCGATGCGCTCGTTGCGCACGAGCTCGCACGCGAGGCGGAAGCGCGGCGAGCTGCGCTGCTGCGTGCCGGTCTGCAAAACAATGCCGCTCTGCTTTACCTCGCGCACGAGCCGCCGGCCCTCGTCGATCGTGAGCGTGAGCGGCTTCTCGGCATAGACATCCTTCTTCGCGCGCGAAGCGCCGAGGTTCACCAGTGTGTGCCAGTGGTCGGGCGTGCCGTTGACGAGCGCGTGAATATCGGCGCGCTCCAGCACACGGCGAAAGTCCGAATAAATTTTCGGCGCGGGCTTGCCCTCGACGGTGAGCTTCGCGGCGGTCGCTTCGGCGTGCTTCGAGTCCACGTCGCACACCGCGACGATGTCGCCCCAGTTGGCGGCATTTTTCGCATCGCCCGTCCCCTGCCCGCCACAACCGATGAGTGCGACGCCGGGGCGGTCGTTGGGCGACGGTTTCTTTTTCGCCGGCTCCGCCGCCGCGACGAGCCGGCGCTCGACGAACCACAGCGGCAGTCCGGTCATGGCGGCGACGGTGGCGCAGCGTTTGACGAAGACGCGACGGGAAACATGGAAATTTTTCATGAGGGTAAACGCCACTATGGCGCGGGCCGATAGAGGCGCTCCGCCAGTCGCGCGTCAATGCACGGCACAGCCAAGGTCACACGAAAACGTAGCACGGGCGCCTGCCCGTGCTGCTGCACAAAACGCGGTCAGGCTGACCGCGCTACGCTTTGCCATCGCACACCGCGACCTTCTACAACAGCGGCGCAAACGGCCGCAGCGCGGCCTCCGTGAGTTTTTGCAGCCGCGGGCGGCGGGCAAATTCGCGCGGCGTGCGCTCGCGCGCGGCGGCGAAATCCCGCGCGAACTGCGCCTCGACCTCGGCGGCGCACGCCTCGGACAGCACGAGCGCGTTGAGCTCGTAGTTCAGCCGGAACGAGCGGATGTCGAGGTTGGCCGAGCCAATCATGCTCCAGCGGCCGTCGATCGTGATGAGCTTCGAGTGCATCATGCCCGGCTGAAACTCGAAGACGCGCACGCCCTTCGCAAAAAGCTCGTCGTAGAAGGACCGCGTGACGTGCGTGAGCCAGCGGTGATCGCTCTGCGCGGGCACGAGCAGACGCACATCCACGCCCCGCAGCACGGCGAGACCGAGCGCGTCGAGCAGCGACGCATCCGGCACGAGGTAGGGCGAGGCCAGCCACGCCCGCTCGCGCGCGTGATGCAGCAGCGACACCACCGTGAGCCCGTGCTCCGACACGCGGTTGTCCGGGCCGCCCGAGACCAGTTGCACGACCTCGCCCGTCGCCCGCGGTTCGATCGCGGGATAAAAACGCGCGGCGACGATCCGCTGCTTCGTCGCGAAAAACCAGTCGTCGGCAAAAATCTCCTGCAATGCCGTCGCCACCGGGCCCGCGAGCCGCAGCTGCGTGTCGCGCCAGACGGGAAATTGCTCCGAGCCGCCGTTGTATTCGTCGCCCACGTTCATGCCGCCGAGCCACGCGGTGCGGCCATCGACGACCACGAGCTTGCGATGGTTGCGCAGGTTGAAGAGCAGCATCTTTCGCTCGGGAATCAGCGTGAGAAACCACGCGAAGTGCCCGCCCGCGGCCCGGAATTTAGCAAACGTCCGCGTCGGCGTGAAGAGGCACCCGATCTCGTCGAGCAGCAGCCGCACGATCACGCCGCGCTGCACCGCGCGCACGAGCGCGTCGAGCAGGCGGTTCGCTGTCGCGTCATCGCGCCAGATGTAGAACATCACGTGCACATGCTCGCGCGCCGCTTCGATCGCCGCGAGCAGGTCGGCGAAAAAAATCGCGCCGCCATCGAGCACGGCCGTTTCGTTGCCGCGCGTGGGCGGCAGGCGGTTGATCCGGCTCACGAGCCGCAGCAGCTCGCGATCCGCTTCGGGCAGCGGGGCTGCGATCGCCTCGAGCGTCGCCGCGTCGGCGGCCGGTCCGGAGGCGCGCTCGCGATGCGCGCGGAACTGCTCGCGCCGCCGCAACCGCTGCCGCCGAATCCGATCCGCGCCGAAGACAAGGTAAACCAGCGCGCCCACCACCGGGAAAAGCAACACTCCCCAAATCCACGCGAGGGTGGAAACGGGGGTTTTTTTCTGGAGCAGAATCCGCGGCACCAGCGCGAGACCCAGCACCCAGCCGGCGAGGAAAAACCAAAACATGGCCGCGACTAGGACACATCCCGCGTCACGCGACGATGGGAAATCGCGCGGCCGGCCCACGCTCACCACGGTGTAACTGGAAGTGAGGTCAGCCCGGTGCCTGCGGTGGCACGGGCGTCCCGCCCGTGGGCTGAAAACCACGGGTAAGATGCCCGTGCCACTACCAACACTGACCTCACTTCCTGTTAGACTCCGCTCACCACCGTGTCGCGCAACCGGCTTGCCGCCGCGGCGCCGGCACGGCACTCCGGAGCGATGCGGACACGGTCCGCCCGCTCGCTTCAACCCACGGCTTCACTCCGCCCCCATGCCCGACGCCCCGCTCATCCCCGCCACGCACCAAATCGCCGCCAAGTTCCGCGACGAGATCGACCGCATCCGCGCGCACTTTTTTCGCGCGATCCGGCGTGCTGGCCGGTGTTTCGCGATCCGGCGTTTGCGGAAATCATGTCGGTCCGCAAAAAGAAGAAGACCGCGCGCGGGCGCGTCGCGGAATATACGGACGGCGAGGCGCTACTCAAACAGTTGCGCGAAACCGATCGCGTGCCGGCCGCCAGCCACGATCCGCGCGCAACAGCCGCCATCACCGCGAGCTTTTCCTGCGCCGCGGCAAGGTCGGCCTCTACACCAACTGGGTCGAGTTCATCGCGCACACGGACTACGACGCCCACGGCCGCTTCGGCGCGCTCCCCGGCGAGAAAGCCGTCTTCATGAACCCGCGCACGCGCTACGAGGATATCGATCGCTTCGTGGAAAATCTGCGCGGCTCCGCCGCCCCGAACTGAACCCTGGGTGAACGCCGCCTGAACGAAGTTTCATGGAGTTTGCCCTCGCGGGCGCCAAATCAACGGCGATATTTTGCAAACGTCCGCCCCTCCCGATCCCCGTGAAAATCCTCATCGTCGAAGACCAGCGCCGGCTCGGCCAGTTTCTGAAAAAGGGCCTCGCCGAGCACGCCTACACCGCCACCTGGGTGCAAAGCTGCCGCGAGGCGCGCGACGCGCTGTGCGAAACCGGCTACGATGTGATCATCCTCGATCTCGGGCTGCCGGACGGCGACGGCCTCGCGCTCCTGCAGGAGTGGCGCAAGGGCGGTTTCAACGAGCCCGTGCTCATCCTCAGCGCGCGCGATTCCGTGCAGGACCGCATCAAGGGCCTCGACCTCGGGGCCGACGACTACCTCGCAAAACCCTTTTCCTTTGAGGAACTGCTCGCGCGCGTGCGCTCGCTCCTCCGCCGCCAGAGCGCCGCGAAGGACACCGTGCTCGAGCACCGCCACGTGCGCATGGATCTGCTGGGCCGGACCGTGACGCTCGGCGGCGCGGCAGTGGAGCTCACGAGCCGCGAGTTCGCGCTGCTGGAAATTTTCCTGCAAAACCCCGGCCGCATCCTCACCCGCACGCTCATCAGCGAGAAAATCTGGGAGTCGCACTACGACGTCGATACCAACCTCCTCGATGTCTACATGAGCAAGCTGCGCGGCAAACTCGATCTCGATCCCGCGAAGCCGCTCTTCAAAACCGTGCGCGGCGTCGGCTACCAGCTCCTGTGAAATCGATCGGGGCCAGGCTCGCGTTGTGGTATGCGCTGGCGTCGACCCTCACGTTCGCCTGCCTCTTTCTCGCCGGCCGCTACTTTCTTGAGCGCCACGCGATCCACGCGCTCGACCTGATGAATGCGGCGGAGTTTGAGCAGGTGAAGGGCCGGCTCGGCCCCGATGCCGCCACACTCACGCCGGATGATCTCCGCCTGCGGCTCCGCAGCGCGATGGCCAACGATTCCGTGCTCTTCTATGTCGAGATTTGCGACCACGGGGGCGCCGTGATCTTCCGCTCGAGCAACCTGCGCGATCGCCCGATCCCGCGGGTCGCCGGCCAGCCGGAGTTCAACGCCCCGATCGAGGGCCTCGGCGAGCTGCGCGCCGGCGCGTTTCCCCTCGGGTCACTGACCGTCGTGATCGCCACCTCGAAGCGCCACATCCGCCAGCTCGTGATGATCGGCTACGAAAAGAATTTCTACGCGCTCACCGCCGTGATGTTCATCGTGAGCATCCTCATCGGCTACGGCATCAGCCGCATGGCGCTGCGGCCGCTGCGCCTGATTCAGGAAACCGCCACGCGCATCGGCTCGCACAACCTCAGCGCGCGCGTGCCGGTCGGCTCGGTGCGCGACGAGCTCTCCGATCTCGCGCGGCTCCTTAACCAGATGTTCGACCGGCTGGAGGCGGCGTTCGAGCAGACGCGCCGTTTCACCGCGGAGGCCTCGCACGAGCTGAAGACGCCGCTCTCGCTCGTGCGCCTGCAGGCCGAGAAGCTCGTCATCGATGGCGGGCTCAAACCCGCGCAGGAGGAGGCGGTGCACATGCAGCTCGAGGAAATCGCCCGCCTCAACCAAATCATCGAGGAGCTGCTCTTCCTCTCGCGCGCCGAGGTCAGCGCGATCCCGTTGCAAACGCAGCCGCAGGATCCGCGGAAATTCCTCGAGACATTTGCAACCGATGCGCGCGTGCTCGCCGAGTCGCGCGGAATGCGTTTCGACGAGCAAATCACCGGCACCGGCCAGGTCGCGATCGATGCGAAGTGGATTCGCCAGGTGCTGCTCAATTTGCTGGCCAACGCCCTCAACGTCTCGCCGCGCGGCGGGCAGGTGACACTGGCGTCGGAATTTCGCGACGGCGTGTGGCGCGTCGCCCTCGAGGACGAGGGGCCCGGCGTGCCCGCCGAGCAGCGCGAGCGAATTTTCGAGCGCTTCGTGCGACTGGGAAATTCGACGGACCACGGCGGCAGCGGCCTCGGCCTCGCGATCTCGCGGAGCATCGTCGGCCTGCACCGCGGCACGATCCGCGCGGAAGAGGCGGCGGGCGGACGCGGACTGCGCGTGGTTTTCGAGCTGCCGGCAGCCGACGCGGCGGGCTAACCCACCGCGCGCCGTGCCAGCATCGCCCGCACGAGAAGCACCGCCACGGCGGCAGTCGCGAGCACGACGAGGGCGGATGCGGGCATCGCGAGCCATTTGAGCGATTCCTTCGCCGCGCCCGTGCCACCGAGCACCGGCGCGCGGTAGGCCGCCCACATCCAATACACCGAATAGCCGAGCCCGCCGGCGCCCAAGCCGAAGGAGATGGCGCGCGTGGCGGCGGGCGCGGTGCCGAGCAAAACCAAGGCACCGATCAAGCCCAGGGCCGAGGCCCCGAGGCCGCCGGCGTGCAGATGCGCGCGCAACAGGTAGCGCCACGCGCGCTCGTTCACGGTCGCGATGGTCGCGTCGTTGGAGTTATACACGGTCTCGCGCACCGCCATCGCGGACGTTTTCCAGCCCGCGCGGATGCCGTCTTCGTTGAAACCAAAAGCGATGCCGAGGCCGAAGCCGAAGAGGAGGGTCAGCACGGCCAGCAACAGACCAGGCAGCGCGGGTCGGAGGCGGGCGGCCAGTTCGGTGGAAAACGGGGCGGTGGAAGTGGAGTTCACGGGGATTTTTTTTCGGGGCGGGAAAAAATTGGCGTCAGCCGGCGCGGCCCGCCAGCGGAATCGCCGCCGTCAGCAGTCCGACCGCCAGCAACACGAACGAAGTCACGACCGTCCACTTCAGCGTGAAGCGCTGGTGGTCGCCGAGTTCGACGCCGCACAGGGCCACGAGCAGATACGTCGAGGGCACGAGCGGGCTGAGCAAATGCACCGGCTGCCCCACGAGCGAGGCGCGCCCGATTTCGGCGGCGCTGATGCCATAGGCCGACGCGGCTTGGGCGAACACGGGCACCACGCCGTAGTAAAACGCGTCGTTCGAAATGAAGAACGTGAACGGCAGGCTGAGCACGCCGGTGATCGGCGCCAGATACGGCCCGAGCGACGGCGGCACCGCCGCCACCACGCTTTGCGCCATCGCCTCGATCATCTTTGTGCCGGAGAGGATGCCGGTGAAGACGCCCGCCGCGAAAATCACCGCGACCACGGCGAGGATGTTGCCCGCGTTGGCGGCGAGCCGCGCGCGCTGCGCCTCCAGGCCGGGATAGTTCACGATCAACGCGACCGCGCTCGCGATCATGAAGAGAATTGAGAGCGGCAGCACGCCGAGCATCAGCGCGACCATGAGCGCGACGGTGAGCAGGAGGTTGAACCAAAACAGCCGCGGCCGGCGGATGTCGCGCTCGCGCTCGAACTCCTCGCTCGTCGCGGCGCTCGCGTGGATTTCGCGCATCGCGGTTGCGGTCGCGCCGCCCACCCGCGCGCGCTCGCGCAAGCCGAAGCGCCACGCGACGAACACCACCCACGCCGCGCCGACGGCCATCGCGGGGATGAGCGGCACGAAGAGCACGCCCGCATCGACCTTCAGCGCGGCGGCGGCGCGCGCCGTCGGGCCGCCCCAGGGCAGGATGTTCATCACGCCGCCCGCCATCATGACGAGGCACGCGAGCATCAGCCGGCTCAGGCCGAGCTTCTGATAGAGCGGGAGCATCGCGGCGGTCGTGATCAGGTAGGTCGTCGAGCCGTCGCCGTCGAGCGACACGAACAGCGCGACCGCCGCCGTGCCGATGCAGATGCGCACCGGATCGCCGCCGACGAGTTTCACCACGCGGTTGACGACCGGCTCGAACAGCCCGGCGTCGATCATCAGACTGAAGTAAAGGATCGCGAACATCAGCATCACGCCGGTGGGCGCGATGGCTTTGACGCCGTCGAGCATCATCGGCCCGAGCCGCGGTCCGAACCCGGCGAGCCCCGCGAAGACGATCGGCACCACGACGAGCGCCGTGAGCACGGAGAGGCGCTTCGTCATGATGAGCACCATGAACGCGACGATCATCGCGTAGGCCAGGGCGGTGAGGAGGGCGGGGGTCATGGGTTGGGCGGAAGGCGACGCGGGCGAACGATTGAAGCGAGCGCCCGCTCAGTCGAGCTTCGCGCGCTGCGCCGACGCATGGGCGGCGGGAAGCGGGAGGAAGCCGCTGCCGTCGGCGACGATTTGCTGGCCGTCGCGGCTGAGGATGAAGCGGAGGAACTCGCGGAGCTTCGGCTCGACCGGCGCGCCCGGTTTGCGGTTCAGATAAATGTAGATGCTGCGCACGAGCGGATAGCTGCGGTCCTGAAAACTCGCGCGCGAGGGCGTGATGAACGGTCCGCGCTCATCCGCCGCGAGCGCGAGCGGCTTGAGGCCCGCGATGCCCTTCGCCTGCGGCATGATCGTCCACGCGATGCCGAAGCGGTCGCGGGCGAGTTCGTTTTGCAGCATAGAGCGGACACCGAGGCGCTGCGCTGCCTTGTCGGCGTCGCCGATCATCTTGCTGCCGGTCTCGACGTAACCG
>JANXSC010000566.1 GCA_025352845.1 Opitutaceae bacterium | reverse complement strand
AGCGCGACCGCGAGGCCGATGACGGCGATCGGGTAGGTCATCGCCGACTTCACCTTCTTGGTGAGCTTCACCGTGGACTCGAAGTAGCCCGCGACCTTGCCAAGAATCTCGGCGAGACCGCCGCTCGCTTCACCGGCCTCGACCATCGAGACGAAAAGCGTGTTGAACGAATTAGGGAATTTCCGCACGGCGGAGGAAAACGAATTACCCTGCGAGATGTCCGCCCGCACATCGCGAATCACGATGCGGAAACACGCATCCTCCGTTTGATCCTGGAGCGCCTCGAGACACTGCACGAGCGGCAGGCCGGCGGTGAGCAGCGACGCGAGCTGCTGCGTGAACAGCGCGAGCTCGCCCATCGGGAGCCGGTATTTCCTGGCCTTTTTCTCGAGCGACTTTTGCTTCGCGAGCGCCTGCGCGGCCTTCACGTTTGCGGGCTTCTTGGCCGAGGCACCACGCAGGCCATGCGCCGGGAGAGATGCGGCCGAAGATAGGAGTGCCATATTTCCGATAGAACGTCACCGCTCTCCGTCCCGCAATAGCCAGCACGGTAAGAGACCGGTGAAAATCCGGACGAGAAACCCACCCCGGCGCCGTGGGTAACGATCCACGCTGCGGGCTTGACCGAACCGCTCCGCCGGGGGAGCTTCGACGCCTGCGCCACGCGGGCGTAGTTTAGTGGTAAAACTCCAGTTTTCCAAACTGGCCTCGAGGGTTCGATTCCCTCCGCCCGCTCCATGCCCCTACGATGCGCGCTCAGTAAATTTTCCACGGCCACTGCACGCAGCCATCGAGGTCGCGGATCAGGGCGAAGTCGGTTTTTCCTTTCAGCACAAACGGCAGCACGTCGATTTCCTTCGGCAGCAAAGCGCGCGCGGCGTGCCAGCTTTTGCCGCTCACATAGACATCGTCCACCAACAGCACGCGCCGCCACGCGCCGAGATCGGGCACGGCGGAAAGCAGTTTCGGCTCGGCGTAGCGCGGCTCGTTCGCCTCGTCGCGGAAATTAAGCGCGATCACTTTCATTTCCACGCCGAGGCGCTGCGCCACGAGCGCGGCGGGCACGACGCCGCCGCTCGCGATGCCGACCACGCCGTCGATCCCCGCGGGAAACTGCCAGCGCGCGAGGCGCGCGGCGATGGCGGTGAAGGCGAGCGGAGTCATGGGACGACGTAAGTTGCATCGACCCCGCGCCCGCCGCAATCACACTCTCCCGCGTGAACCTCGTGCTCTTCGAACCCGCTGAGATTGGCCGGCCCCTGCCGCGCGCCGATCGCCGCGCCCGGCACGTGCTCGACGTGCTGCGACGCAAGGTCGGCGACACCTTCGATGCCGGCGTCATCAACGGCCCGCGCGGCAAGGCCACGCTCGTCGCGCTCGACGCCCTCACGCTCACGCTTTCGTTCGCTGCGGAAAATTCACCTCTCACCGCCGAGCCCATCACGCTGATCGTGGGCCTGCCGCGCCCGCAGACGGCGCGCGACATCCTGCGCGACGCGACGACACTTGGCGTGAGCGCGATTCATTTTGTGCGCACCGACAAAGGCGACGCGAACTACGCCCAGAGTTCGCTCTGGTCCGCTGGCGAATGGCGCCGGCACGTCGTCGCCGGGGCCGAGCAAGCCTTCACAACGCGCGTGCCCGACGTCATCCACGGGCATTCGCTCGCCGAGGCCATCGTCACGCTGCCGCCGTCCGCCACGCGGCTCGCGCTCGACAACTACGAGTCCCCCACGTCGCTCGGCCAACTCAGCTCGCTCGCGGGCCACGCCATCGCGCTTGCGATCGGCGGCGAGCGGGGGTGGTCGGCGGCGGAGCGCGATTTGCTGCGCGCGCAAAATTTCACGCTCGTGCACCTCGGCCCCCGCGTGCTCCGCACCGAGACCGCATGCACCGCGGCGCTCGCGATCATCCGGGCGAAGCTGGGCTTGCTGTAACGCCCACCGCGTCTCAACGTGGCACCACTTCGGCTCGACGGCGCACGATACGGAGGATGTGGTTTTGCAGATCCGCCATCAGCCACTCCGTCCATAGGTGCGAGTAGAAATTGAAATGGATGGAAAGGCGCTGCCGGCTGGAGAGATGGAGTCGCACCCAGCCCGTGCCCAATTCCTCAATCTCATAGCGTCCATCGAGCACGTCGAAATATGGCCCGCCAATCGTCACATGCTCATCGAAGGTCGTCGGCGGAATATTTTTTGTGTCGGCCTTGATGGAGAATCCGAGCGCACGATCTTCCTCCCATTCCGTAACGGTTTCCACAAAAAGCACGCCGCCTTCGAAGGTCGCATGTCGCACCGCCCCAACGCCCACGCCTTCCAACTTCGCCTCAAGCGGCAAAGGAAACCCCAGTAGATGGCTGAGCGAAAAATCGTTTTCGCTCGGAGCGATTTTCGAGACACTGCGAATTTGGGCCCACACTGCGGCGCGGTCGCCGTGAATGTCGATGTGCGTGCGAACCGTGCGAATCTCACTCGCCGCGCTGCGCAGGTTCTCCAGCGGCGCGGCGGCAAACGGTAGCAGTGCCGCCACCGTCACGCACTGAATTTTGCTTCCCGGCCCAAGCCACAAAAGCCGGAGCAGTCCCGCTGCTACTCCGCCGATCGTTGAGAGGATCAGCACCAAAGGAAGCCAAATCACGATACAGACGATCCCCTCCCACACGAGGGCCAGTGCCCCGAGCAGGAACAGCAACCCACCCGGCCAAGGAGCGACAATCCATTTCCACCACTTCTGTCTCCTGCGGGACTCGAGAACCCAGATACTGATGAATCCGAGCACCAACGGCACACCGAAGATGAAGCTCGCACTCATCACCTGGAAAACCTGCCCAGTGGAGTGGAGTCCCGCCATGAGCCGAGCAAACAATCCGTAAGACGCACCCGCGACTACGCTCCAAATCCACAGACGTCGGTCCAAACGAATTGGGGCATCGGACTCCATCAAACCACGCTTGGGACAGGCGGGACTATTCGCACGAAAAATCCTACCGTCGGCTGGCGCGCGCCTTGGCCGAGGCGTTTGAGCAGCGTCCAACCCACGGGCGTGAGTTCGAGTTCGCCGGGAAATTCGAAGACGACGATCGCGTCCGGCTTCGACGCGAGCAGTGCCGCGAGCCGCGCAAACAAACCCGGCGCGATCTCGGGAATGATTTCGTAGGGTGGATCGATGAAGACGAGATCGGGCAACGCACCGGACATCGGCGCGTTGCGCGCGTCGGCCTGCAGCACGACGAGATCGTGGGCGTCGCGGCCGAGGCTCTTGCAGACGGCGTCGATATTTTTTCGGACACACGCCACCGCTTTCGGACCCTGCTCGACGAACACTCCGCCCGCCGCGCCGCGGCTCAGCGCCTCGAGGCCATACGCGCCACTCCCGGCGAAGAGATCGAGGAAGCGCGCGCCCGGCACCACGGTCCCGAGACTCGAAAATACGCTCTGCCGCATCCCGTCCGTCGCCGGCCTCGTGCGGTCGCCCTTCGGCACCGCGAGCGTGATGCCGCGCGCCGCGCCGCCGCTTATGCGCATGGCGGGCGCAGTTGCGCGCGGTGAGATTCGGGATTCATAGGTGGCCACGCGATGACACCGCCGCTGTCGGATCACTTCAACGGGAAAACTTTTTTCCAGCCGCACCACGCCACCGCCGGCGGCCTGCGTGAACTCTGGCGGTGGAAACTTTCCGCGAAACCCAAACGGTGGCCACGCCAGGTCGCGCTCGATCCCTCGCCCCGCCGAACCCCCGTGAACACGGGCGAGATCGTCGCCACGTGGATCGGGCATTCGAGTTTCTTGCTCCAAACCCCGAGCCTCAACGTGATCTTCGATCCGGTTTTTTCGGAGCGGGTGAGTCCGGTCGCGTGGGCCGGTCCGCGCCGCGTGCATCCGCCCGGCATCGCATTCGGCGATCTCCCGCGCATCGACGCGGTGCTGCTCAGCCACGATCACTACGATCACTGTGATTTGCCGTCGCTGCGGGCGCTCGCCGCGCGGCACGATCCCGTGTTTGTCGCGCCGCTGCGACACCGTGGCTTGCTCACGGCCGTCGGCGCGCGCCGGATCGTCGAGCTCGATTGGTGGCAGACTCACGGCCTCGGCGAGGAAGCATCGGTTGCGCTGACCCCGTCAAAACATTGGAGCAACCGGATCGGCACACCACGCAATCATCGGTTGTGGGGCGGATTTTTTCTCAGGCTCGGGCCGCGGCGCATTTGGTTTGTCGGGGACACCGGCTATGACGCGGAAGTTTTCCGCGCGGTCCGCCAGCGTTGCGGTCCGCCGGACCTCGCGCTGGTGCCCATCGGGGCCTATGAGCCGCGGTGGTTCATGGCACCGATGCACGTCAACCCGGCCGAGGCGGTGCAATTGCATCGCGACGTGGGCGCGCGGCTCAGTGTCGGCATGCACTGGGGCACCTTTCAACTCACCGACGAAGGCCGCGACGAACCGGCCGAGGCCCTCGCGATCGCGCGCGAGACGGCCGGGCTGACGCCGCAAGATTTTCGCATCGTGACACCGGGCGGCAGCATGGTGATCTAGTGTTTCCAACCGGCAAAAAGCCGGAATGCGGCCAACCGGCGGAACTCTCCCCCACTTCCGCCGCTCAGAGCCAATCAACATAGCGTTTGCACCCAACTCCTTCCGGCCCACTCTTCCTGCATCTCACTGCGCGTTTTGTTGCCCGCGGCCGGCCTCGGGTGTCATCGCGCAGAATTTCCGAATGGTTGAACTGTCCAGATATCTCCGGCGAATTTTCGCTCTGCTCGGCCTGGCCGCCGCAGTGGCCGCCGCGCGCGCCCAGCCGTCGGACCGGGAGGACAACGCCTGGCCGGTCGCCG
>JANXSC010000520.1 GCA_025352845.1 Opitutaceae bacterium | reverse complement strand
CCGCACCGGCTGCCAGTGGGTATTTTAGCCCTCACGGAATTTTTTCGTGTATTTCAGATGTTTCGTGGTTCCTCCTCTCCGTCTCTCCCATGACCCCATCCCCCTCCACCCCCCGCGGTTCGCTCTTCACGATGATGGCGCTCGAGTTTTTTATATGGGGCGCGTGGCTCCCGTTGATCTTTGGGTATCTGCCCAGTCTCGGTTTCACGCCCGGCCAGCAGTCGCTCATCCTAAACGCCTTTCCCGTCGCCTCGATCGTCGGCATGTTTTTCAGCAACCAGTGGGCGGATCGAAAATTCAACCCGGAGAAATTCCTCGCCTTCTCCCACCTCGTCGGCGGCCTCGCGATTCTCGGCTGCGGTTTCACGAAGGAGTTTCTGCCATTCTTCCTGCTGATGCTCATGCACTGCCTGCTCTACGTGCCGACGATCTCGATCACCAACTCGATCGCGTTCGCCAACATGAAGGACCCGGCCAAGGAATTCGGTCTCGTGCGCATGGGCGGCACGGTCGGCTGGATTCTCGCGGCGTGGCCATTCACGTTTATCTTCGTGAACTGGGATGCCGTCGCCGCGGCGAAAACCTCCGGTTTCGTTGACTGGCTCGGCGCGGCGCTGGCGAATCCGCTCTCCGGTGACGCCGCCAAGGCGGCGACGAAGTGGACGTTTATCGTCGCGGGCCTTGCGTCGCTCGTGCTCGCAGCCTTCAGCCTCACGCTCCCGCGCACCGAGCGAAAAGCACCGGCGGCGGGCGGCAGCGGTTCCCTCGCCTGGCTTGAGGCGCTCAAGCTGCTCAAGCATCCCTTCGTCCTCGTGCTGTGGCTCGTGACTCTCGTCGATTCATTCGTCCACAACTGCTATTTCAGCTGGACCGGTGTCTTTCTCGGCACGGCCAAGGAGGCGGGCGGCGTGGGCATCGCACCCAACTGGATCGCGCCGATCATGAGCATCGGGCAGGTCGCCGAGATCGGCACGATGTTCGTGCTCGGCGCGACGCTCAAGGCGCTCGGCTGGCGCACCACGATGATCATCGGCATCCTCGGCCACGCGGCGCGCTTCGCCGTCTATGCGTTCATGCCGGAGAGCGCGACCGCGATCATCCTCATCCAAGTGCTCCACGGCATCTGCTACGCGTTCTTCTTCGCGACGGTTTATATTTTCGTGGATGCATATTTCCCGAAGGACATCCGCACGAGCGCCCAGGGCCTCTTCAATCTCCAGATTCTCGGCGTCGGCGCGCTGCTCGCCTTCTCGATCTGCCCGTGGCTCATGCAGTCGGTCTATACCAAGGGCAACATCGTCGATTTCAAGGGCCTGTTCATGGTGCCGCTCGCCGCGGCCTCGATCGCGGCCATCGCGCTCGCGCTCTTCTTCCATCCGCCGAAGACGCCCGCCGCCGGCTCCGCCGCGGCCGCGCCGCACTGAGTCATGCGCGCAATTGCGTTTCGCTTCGCCGCACTCGCCGTATTGATTGGTGCCGTGGTGCTGCCCGCCGTCGGTGCCGAGCCCGCGCTGCGCAAAGTCCGCGACCTCGTCATCTATCAGGACGCGAACTTCTACTCGGCGTTTCCCTCTGTCGTGCGCCGGCCCGATGGCGAGTTGATCGTGGCGTTTCGCCGCGCGCCCTCGCGCCGTGCGCTCGGAGAAAAAAGCGAGTCGCACGTCGATCCCAACAGCCAGCTCGTGCTTGTGCGCTCGCGCGACGGCGGCGACACATGGACCAAAACACCCGAGTTGATCTACGCGCACGCGTTTGGCGGCTCGCAGGACCCTTGTCTGCTTCAGCTCCGCGATGGCACGCTGCTCTGCGCGAGCTACGGGTGGATGCTACTCAACCCCGAAGGCTCGGCGAGCCGGCCGAAGCCCAATCACCAAAGCAAATCGGGCGCCCATTTCCTCGGTGGCTACCTCGTGCGCTCGACTGACGGCGCCAACTCGTGGCAAGGCCCGATCACTCCGCCGCACGTTGACGCCGAGGTGAATCTCGATCCCTACGGCCGCCCGCTCCCCGCCTACAACCGCGGGGCGATGGCCGAGGGCGCGAGCGGCCGCCTCTTCTGGGTCGTCGCCGCCAACGACCAATCGACCCCGCGCAAGAGTTCGGCGCACCTTCTCGTGTCCGACGATCGCGGAGGCACGTGGCGCTCTTCCGCGCCGGTGGCCGGCGACGCCAAGGTCACCTTCAACGAAACCTCGATCTACGAAACGCCCAAGGGCGACCTCGTCGCGTTTCTGCGCACGGCGAACTTCGACGACCACGCGTGTCTCGCGCGCTCGACCGACGGCGGGAAAACGTTTCAGCCCTGGCAGGACATGGGTTTCCAAGGTCATCCGCTCAACGTGCTGCGCCTGCCCGATCAGCGCGTGCTCCTCACCTACGGCTACCGGCACAAGCCCTTCGGCATCCGCGCCCGCGTGCTCAACGCCGAGTGCACCGACTTCGCCACCGCGCCGGAAATCGTGCTGCGCGACGACGGCGGCGGCTTCGACCTCGGCTACACGTGGCCAGTCCTCCTCGATGCGAAGCACGTGCTGGTCGTCTATTACTTCAACGTCGCCGACGGCCCGCGGCACATCGCGGGGACGGTGCTGGCGATTGAGTAGGGCGATCTCCCGCGACGAAGTATTGCCTTG
>JANXSC010000128.1 GCA_025352845.1 Opitutaceae bacterium | reverse complement strand
CAGGCCATCACTCACCACCAGCGCCGCGTTGTAATGCAGCAGCGTGGGAATCTCCGCCTTGTAGGTTTGCAGTTGCGCGTAGGCGCTCCAGATCGTCGCGTCCTCATCGGCGGCGTTCTTCAGCTCGATCAGGCCCAGCGGCAGCCCGTTGATGAAAACTATGATGTCCGGCCGCCGGTTGTGCTGCCCCTCAATCACCGTGAACTGGTTCACCGCGAAAAAATCGTTCGACCGCACATCGCTGAAATCCACCAGCCGCACATGATCGCCCGCGATGCTGCCATCGGGCCGGGGATATTCGACCGGCACGCCATCGCGCAGCATCCGGTGAAAGGCACGGTTCGTCTGCACGAGCGAAGGCGTCCCCACCCGCAGCACTTTTCGCAATGCCACTTCCCGCGCCTCCTCGGGAATGCCCGGGTTCAGCCGCCGGATGGCCTCGCGCAAGCGCCCCACCAGCACCACCTCGCCAAACGAATCCCGCTCCGCCGGCCGGTTCACCGGGCGCGAGTTGCGGCCCGTGACCGACCCCATAGCCCAGCTCCCCGAACCATTCGAGGGCGGCGTCTTCGACGATGGATTCGTTGAGACTCATGGGTCAAAGAATGGAAGGTTTAGTGACATCTTGGAGCGCGAACTCAGACGCCATGAGGTAAACAAACTGAAGAGGCTGACCAGCGACGAACTCTTCAATCCTCGGCCCAAAAGCGCCCTTGATGATCGCATCGTAGTGATGCGGCCGGTATCGCGTAATGGAGCCCAGGTAGTAAGTCAGCGCGTAGACGGAAAGAAGCTGTGGTAGGACAAACGGTGTTTCTGCGGCTGGACTTAGATAAACGTAGAAGCGTCGATAAGGGGGAACCGTTGCGACCGTCATCCACAGACGATTGCGGATTTGGGAAACCAGCGTGTGTAGTTCATCTGCCGGGTAGTCGTGTTGATACTGGTGAGGATTGACTTGCTCAAAGCATAGCAGTGGCTGCCCATCATGAGTATCTGCGCAGTCCACTTGGCGAAAGTCAGGGCCAAGCCGACTCTCGGCCAGCAGGCGCGCGTGTGTGATGCCAAGGCGCGTCAAGTCATGGGCAACAATGTAGATTTTGAGCCACATTTGCCGCGCGGCATGGTCGTTCCAGAATTGGATGTCATGCGCAGCAATGAACCGCTCTGCTTTCTTCGCAGCCATCGCCCACATCCTGTGACCGGGAACAATCTGCGGGACCAACACGGGAAGGTCGTAGTCAGTCTTAGCTGCGAGATTCTGTCCCGTGAGCACATGCATGAACTCTGCAAAATTGTTCGGCTCGTTCTTATTGTTCGGTGTCGGCCAAGCCTCCAGATAGGCTCCGACTAACTCCTGCATGTTCGGCTTTCGTTTCTCGGAAAGACCGTGTTGGGCCTGGTCAAAGGTAGCTCTAACCCCGCGCGTCAAACAGAACGCTTTCGCGAGGTTCATGAAGCTGTAATACAGCGCCAGTGGCCGGGCGGCGATTATCCCAGATTGCGTTGCGGCAGCATAGAAATCCCGAGCTTGTTCAAGGCAGGCAAGTGCTTCTGGTTGTCGTTGCTTGGGGCACGCCTTCGTGATGGAGCGCTCTATTACTACCCAAGGGTCGAGCGCGAAGAGGAGCGATTGAAGTCCGTAGTGGAGACGGCCCTTCCTCGAGGGCCAGTATGAGAAAGGGACCGGCCGTCCTTTCACTTCCAAGCGAGTGCCATTTCGTGGCTGTGGTAGTGCCATGGTGAGTTACAGGGTTTGTTGTTCTTGGTTGGTGTCAGCAGGCGCGCTCACCTTCAGCCATGTGAGCAGTCGCTCCGATGCGTCCGCTATCTTGGTGGGATCGATTCCCTCTTTGCCGAGAACGCGCCGGAATCCGACTTTCATCCGTGCTTGGAGGTTTTCGCGGGTTTGCCAATCGACGCCGCTGTTCGATTCCGCGGTCGCAAGTAGCGAGTTGAGAAGCTCGTCGTTGGGCGCGGCGTTGATGCCCTCACTAACTATGAATGCGCGAAGCCCATCACGGAGATTGGCGAACACGCCCGAATACTCGCCGACAACGACGACTGCTGCCGGTTCAGTGTGGGTGCCTGTCTCTGGCTCCGATGTGGGTGCGGCGACGGGCGGTGTCTCTTCCTCGTCTTCGTCTTCATCCTCTTCTTCCAGCGTCTCGGGGGCGTCGCTTAGCACTCCGACAAATGCG
Source organism: Opitutaceae bacterium (assembly GCA_025352845.1). Lineage (GTDB taxonomy): Bacteria > Verrucomicrobiota > Verrucomicrobiia > Opitutales > Opitutaceae > ER46. The sequence continues at coordinate 1,423 of JANXSC010000128.1, read as the reverse complement.
GTGCGGTCGATGCCGTAGAGAAGTCGACTTGGCTCAATACGGAGGTCAATCGTTTCGGGCTTATTGCCAATCGAGAGAGACACGATGAGCACGGGCAAGTCGTCCTCGAACTCAACCTTTGCGTTCACGGCGACGGAGCGGTCGATTCGTTCGCAGAGATGTGCGAACCGTTCGTATGGTTCACGGGTCACCAAAAGGTTCGGCTGCTTTCCTTCGAGAGCGTTGAGCAAGACGCCGACGATTGCATCGCCGGTATGCAGGAACGAGCGGGCATGGTCTTCTTCGATGACATCAAGGAATCCGTCCTTGCCGTGAGCTACAGGGCCGTTCTCGTTACGCATCTCGCTCAGCGCGTCCGACATTTTATTGAAGGCATTCAGAACCTTGTCGAGCTTGCTGGCACCACGTGAGTTTTGGAGTCCCAGAGCTTTGAGAGCCGCGACAAGCAACTGTGTGGACGTTGGGTCCGCAGACGGAAGCGGTTCTCCAAATTCGCCCATGATAGTGATGCAGACACACTCAATGAAGGACTTCACATGCTCGACGACGCCGTGTCCGTTCCCCGCGATGCAATGATTGATTGCTGCGTGATACTGCGCCAACGCCGGAGCCTGCGGCCAACGGTCGCTAGCCCGCCGGTAGTTCGGCAGGGCATCGGTTGTCGTGCTCGTGTTCATTCAGCACTTGGACTTAGCGGAACCGTGAGTGCACCGCTGAGGAGTTTTGGCAGCAATGTGTCGCGCACCGTTCCGAGGCTGCGGGATTGCTCTTCGTTGGCGTGGATGGCCGCGAAGATTGGAGCAATCTGCGAATCAAAGGCCGCCAAAACCGGCTGTGAAGGAATGACCTGCTTGCTCATGTAGGCGTGATTTCGGTTCAAGCCCGGCACTGCGGAGTCGGCACTGAGGTTCGCGAGGTTGTGCAGCGAAAGCGCGTAGTAGAAGAAGTAGAGGCTGCGGCACGCACCAATGGGTTCGACGTAGAAGGTCGTGTCGATTGGATAGAAGTCGCCATGCGCCCAAGTCACGACGCCGGGATTGCCCTTGCGACCGACGACGATGCCGGGGCCTGAAACGAGCTTGTCATCGTGCCAGCCTACCGGGCCGTTCGCACCATAGACGCAGACAGGGCCGCTCTTTCGGTCCTCCGCTTTCAACGGCTTGCCGTAGGCGAGTTCGATGACTTCTCCGAGCGTCTTCACTTCCCAGCCATGCGGGATGTGGCCGAGGGCCGTTTCATCAAACGAGGCGGGGAAGAGGGCGGCGGTGGCGGGGTCGAGGGTGGCGGGGGGGCGGCCGTCGAGTTTGGCGCGGACGGGGTCGAAATCCACGAACCAGCTCTGGAACAGCGCCCGCGCCATCGCCTCCAGCGTCGCGTTCATCCGCCGGTTCAACTCGATCTTGTCGTCCAGCGCCCCAAGCAC
>JANXSC010000447.1 GCA_025352845.1 Opitutaceae bacterium | reverse complement strand
ACGGAGCGGCGGCTTTCCAGCCGCCGATGTTCTCGTCGTTGTTTCAAACGGCGGCTGGAAAGCCGCCGCTCCATTGCTACCAACACTCACTCTTTTTTCTTCACGCGCGGACGCCGGCCTTTGCCTTCGTCGCTTTCACTGCCGCCCTCGCCCTCTTTGTCGGCAAACTTCGAGGCCTTCGCGTTGAGCCACAGCTCGTCCTTCGCGTTTTTGTTCAGCCAAAGGATCTCGCCCGCGTGTTCGACGAACACCGGTTTCTCGCGCGGCTTCTCGGGCACTTTCAGGCCCGCACCGACCAGCGCCGTGAGCAATTCATCCGCAGGGCGGCCCATCTCCTCGGCGAGCCGCTCAATCTTGCCCGCGACGGCGCCGGTTTTTGTTTCCTTCAGCAGCAGACGCACCGCCGGAAGCACGCCACTACCCGCCGCCGGTGATTCGGACGCGGGCACCGGAGCAGAGACTGGCGCAGCCTCCGCCACCGGCGCGGCCGGAATTGGAGCCGGACTGACTTCCGACGCACTTGTTGCGGCCGCAGTTTCGGTCGACGAAGGCTCTGCGGCGCTCGCTGAAGCGGCCGTTTCTCCCTGCTTCCTTTCGCGACCGTTGATCCACAGGCCGCCCCGCGAATCGGCGTTGAGCCACCAAAGTTCGCTCCCCATTTCGACGAAGAGAGGCTTGTCGTTCGGGTGCGCCGGAGCCGTGAGGCCCAGCGCGGCAATCGCCGCCGTGAGGTCGGCTTCGCTCGTGCGCATTGCGCGGGAGAGAAACGTCATGCTGCCCGAGCCGCCGGGGCCGCGCCGGTTGCGGCGCATGTGCGGTTTGATTTTTTCGAGCAGGCTCGCGCCGGCGGGAAGCGCCGCGGCAGGAGGACGCGCGGCCGGGGCCGGCGGCGCCGTGTCAGGCGCGGCGCTATTCTCCGTCGCCTCGAACGTGCGTTCACGATCCGGGGCGTCGGATTTTTCCCCCGCCTGACCCTCGGCCTTCGGTGCGGGCGTCTCGATTTCGATCCGCGTCGCCTTCACCGGTCGGAACACGGGGCGCGGTTTCTCCTTCGTGTTGATCCAGAGTTCGCCGCGACGGTTGATGTTCAGCCAATAGAGGTCGCCGTCGTATTCGACGTATTCGGCCTTCGAATCCTCGTCCGCCGGCAGCACAAATCCGCACTCGGCGAGCGCGCCCTTGAGGTCATCCTCGTTCTGGTCCCATTTCTTGGCGAGGTAATCGACACCGACGGACATCCCCGGCCCGCGCTGGTTGCGGCGGAGATGCGGCTTGATCGCGTCGAAGAAAGTCGGGAGCTCGTCCTCTTCGGCGGCGGTAAGCTTGTCCCAGTCGTCGGATTTGTCGTCATCCTGCGCCTCGGGATCGTCGTCGCGCGAGGTGTCGACGGGCTTGCGAAAGCCGTCGTCGGGCGCGGCTTTTTCCTCGAGGAAACTCGGCGTGCGCTCCTCGGCCCCAGCGCCCGCGGGGGCATTACTCGCGGCGGCCTTGAACTTGGCCTCGAACTCGACGCGGAGCTTTTCCGCCTCGGCCTTCGCGGCGGCGGCGGCGGCGTCCTGCAGTGTCCAGTCGCGCTGCGTCGAACGCCGCGCCATGCCGGTAAACGCCAGAAAATTATCCGGCGCCGTGTGAAACTGCACGATCTCCCACTCTTCGCGGCCGAGATCGTTCAGAAATTTTTCCATCATCGCGGGCGTGGCGAAGCCACCTTTGCCGCTGGTGATAACCTTGTATTCCCAAAGTGACATAATGTTGCCCGCGCCAAGCGCGGAACCCCACCCATCCCAAATGCCGGGACGCTTGCCGAGCCTAATCTCAGAAAGCGCCCGCGCGCAGGTGCAGCTCGCTTTCTTGCCGCGACAGCACGGTCGGGGTAGCGCGGTCAGCCTGACCGCGCTTTTCGAGCCAGCACGGGCCGCCTGCCCGTCCTACGCCACGGCGCGCAACGATTGCCAGAAACAGAGCGGCCCCTGCCTCCGCGTCATAAAGGATCGTGGCCGGGAAACAGCCTCTTGCGCCCACCGCACGCGTGGCCACGCTATGTTGCGATGCGCCGCGACTCCGCGATTTTCATTTTCCTCGCTGCGGTGGGCCTGTGTGCGCGCGTCCCGTTCGGGCACGCGCAGGTCGTCACGCTCGCTGCCGAAGTCGTCTCCGCCGCGCGGCTGCCGCAGGCACCGCAGCACGTCGCCGCCACCGTGCGCCAGATCGAACGCGAAGCGCTGCAAGCTGCGCCCACCGCCACGCTCGACGGCGCGTTGCGCGCGATTCCCGGCTTTAGTCTGTTTCGCCGCAGCGACAGCTTCACCGCCAATCCGACGGCACAGGGGGTCTCTCTGCGCGGCCTCGGCCCGAGCGGCGCGAGCCGTTCGCTCGTGCTCCTCGACGGCGTGCCGCTCAACGATCCCTTCGGCGGCTGGGTCGCGTGGACCAAGGTGCCGCGCGAGGGTTTGGAGCGTGCCGAACTCGTGCCTGGCGGCGGCGCGGCCGCGTGGGGCAACGCGGCGCTTGGGGGCGTAGTGCAGTTGCTCACAACCCCAGCGATAACGACTTTCGCTGAGCGCGATGCCGGCGGAGCTTTCCCTACGACTGCAACGTGGGTAAGCCGTCTTCACGGCCGCGCCGCGGCATCCTTCGGAGATTTCAATACCCGCAGTTTCGAGTTCTTCACGACTCAGCCCGCCGGTCGCGGTGCCGTGCAGCTCCTCGGCAATACGTTTGCCACCGACGGTTTTTCTCTCGTCGCGCCCGAGCGGCGCGGCTCGATCGACGTCGATGCGTGGAGTCGCCACCGTTGGCTCGCCTTGCGCTGGCGCACTCCGATCGGCGAGTCGCTTGAATTTTCGGCGACAGCGCGCGGCTACGAGGAGTTTCGCGGCAACGGCACGCCCTACACGCGCAACGGCTCACGAGAAAAATTTATCTCCACGTCGCTCGCCAGCTCTCCATCAAAAAACTTCGCGTGGAGCATCGTCGCCTACACGCAGGATCACTCGTTCGCCAGCACCTTCAGCTCCGTCACCGCTGCCCGCACCGCCGAGACGCCCGCCAGCGACCAATTTGCGGTGCCGGCAACGGCTTTCGGCGGGGAGTGGACCGGCGTTTGGCAACACGACGATGGTGCGAGGACGAGCGCGGGGGCCGATGCGCGCTTCGTCCGAGGGGAGACGCGCGAACACTTCACCTTCGCCGCCGGTAATTTCACGCGGCTTCGCGTGGCGGGCGGCCGCCAGTCCGCGGTTGGATTGTTTGTGCTGCACGATCACCCGCTGGCGAAGACACTGCACTTCAACGGCGGCGGGCGGCTCGATTCGTGGACGGAGGCGAACGGCCATCGGCGCGAAACAGACCGCAACAGCAGCACGGTTTTCCGCGATGATCACTACGCCGGGCGCAACGGCACTGAGCTGAGCCCGAGTGCCGGCCTCGTGTGGAATCCCGTCGGCGCGTGGCGCTTCCGGGCAAACGCACAGCACGCCTTTCGCCGGCCAACGCTCAACGAACTCTATCGCCCCTTCCGACAGGGCGCGAATGTCACTGAGGCAAACGCCACACTGCGCACGGAACGCGTGACAAGCGGCGAAGTTGGCGCGGAGTGGACCAATTTTGATTGCCGCTCGACAGTGATCCCCGGCTCCCCGCGATCAGACGGTGTTATTCCGCTCCACGCTTTTCCGATGGTTCCGCCGCGACCGCTCCTCACTCTCGGTGTCACCGCCTTCTGGAACGATCTCCGCGACGCCGTCGGCAATGTCACCATCGCCCGCGGGCCGGGCACGTTTCCGATTGTCGGCACGCTCGCGGCCGGCGGCCTTGGCCGGCAGCGGCTCAATCTTGATCGCACGCGCACGCAGGGACTCGAGTTCTCCGCCGCGTGGCACGCCACGGAAAATTTTGCACTCACCGCCGACGCCCTCTTCAACGACGCCACCGTGCGCCGCGCCTCAGTCGCGCCCGCACTCGTGGGCAAGCGCGTTGCGCAGGTGCCGCGTCGCACGTCGTCGCTTGGCGCGACGTGGCGCGCGCCGGGCAAACTCACGTTTACGCCGCGCGTCCGCTGGATCGGGCGGCAGTTTGAGGACGACGAAAATCAGCTCACGCTCGGCGAAGTCGTGGTCGCCGACCTCGGCATCTCGCATCCGCTCACGCCACACCTCGAGCTTTTTCTCACCGCCGAAAACCTCGGCAACGCCCGCGTCGAAACCGGCCGCAGCGCCGACGGCGTCGTGAACCTCGGCACCCCGCGCCTCATCCTCGGCGGCCTGCGCGGCAAGTGGTGAAACAGCCAGGAGAAAAACCACTGATGGAACTCATCAATGGATGCGTTCTTGTCCACAACTCCGGCTCATCGCCTCCGCAACAAGTGGTGGGGTCCGCTCATCGCGGACCTGCAAAGCCTGCGATGAGCAGGCCCTCCGATTTGCCGCGGCGGTGATGAGCCGAACTCTCCCCCAAGGTTTCGCCCGTTGGCGAAACCCCATTAGCGGTTAAAAAATAAACCCCTGAAATCTCACTCCTGTTCGTGCCTTTTCGCCGCGCATTGCTTTGTTTTCTCCCCGTCGGAATAATCCGCCCGCCCCGCCACTCCCACCCTCACTCGCCATGCTCATCCGCACCCGTCAAGACTGGGAACTCCCCGAATCCGCCGCGACCGCAGAATCCGTTTATCACAATCGCCGCGCGTTCCTGAGGACGCTCGGCCTCGGCGGCGCCGCCCTCGCCACCGGCGATCTGCTCGCGACCACCGCGGGCTTTCCCACGACGGTCAACGCCGACTACCGCGATCCCGCGCTCAAGCCCACGGCCTACGAACTCATCACGAGCTACAACAATTTCTACGAGTTCGGCACCGACAAGGCCGACCCCAAGCCCAACGCCAACAAGGGTTGGAAGACCGAGCCGTGGACCGTCGAGATCGGCGGCCTCATCAACAATCCGCTCAAGATCGACGCCAATGATCTCGTGGCGAAAATGGGCGGGGCCGAGCAGCGCGTCTATCGCTTCCGCTGTGTCGAGGCGTGGTCGATGGTGATTCCGTGGGACGGCTTTCCGCTGTCGAAACTGATCAAGTTCGCCGACCCGAAGCCGGAGGCAAAGTTCGTCACGTTCACCACCTTCAACGATCCGAAGAACGTCCCCGGCCAGCGCGGCTCCGCGCTCGCCTGGCCCTACCTCGAGGGACTGCGCCTCGACGAGGCGAACCACGATCTCTCGTTCATCGCCACCGGCATCTACGGCAAACCGATCCCGAATCAAAACGGCGCGCCGCTCCGCCTCGTCGTCCCGTGGAAATACGGTTTCAAGTGCGGCAAATCGATCGTGAAGATCGATTTCGTCGCGAAGCAGCTGCGCAACACCTGGCAGGCGATGCAGGCGAGCGAGTATGGCTTCTACGCCAACGTGAATCCCAACGTCGACCATCCCCGCTGGACGCAGGCGAGCGAGCGCGTGATTGGTGGCGGCGGCCTGCTCGGCGCGCGCCAAAAAACCCTCATGTTTAACGGCTACGAGGCGCAGGTCGCGGGGCTCTACAAAGGTCTGGACCTG
>JANXSC010000127.1 GCA_025352845.1 Opitutaceae bacterium | reverse complement strand
CCTGAAGATCACGGCGTTTCGCGAACTGCCGGTCTATGTGCACCGCGACACCGGCGGCTATGACGGCCTCTACTACGCACAGATCGCGCACGACCCCACGCTGCGCGACCGCGAGCTGCCGCGCGCGATGGATAATTTTGCGTATCGCGCGCGCCGCATTTTGCCGCCCGCGCTGGCGTGGGCGCTCGGCCTGGGAAATCCAGCGTGGATCATTCACACCTACGCGCTGCTGAATGTCGCCGCGTGGCTCGCGCTCGCGGTGATTTTGTGGCGTCTGCTCGACGTCTCCGATCTGCGCGGCTGGCTCGCCTGGGCGGGCGTGCTGTTTTCCGCCGGAGCGTTGAGCAGCGTCCGCCTCGCACTCACCGATCTCACCGCGCTCACGTTGATCGCGGGCGCACTACTCGCCGCCGAGCGATCGCGCGGGCGAATCGCGGTGGCGGCGCTCGGCCTCGCGGGCCTCGCGCGCGAGACCTCGCTGCTGGTAGCCGCCGGGTTGGTCGAGGCACCGTGGTTCTCGCGGAAAAATGCGCTCCGGTTTGTGCTCGCCGCCGCGCCGCTCGCGCTCTGGCTCGGCTATGTGCGCTGGCGCGTCGGCCCGGCCGATGCCGGCTGGGCCAATTTCACGTGGCCCGGCGCGGGTCTGGTGGAAAAATGGCACGCGTGCCTCACCGCGCTCACCACCGTCGCGGACAAACCGCTCGCGTGGACGACGCTGCTCGCGACGCTCGCGCTCACCGTGCAGGCGGCGTTCTTTTTCTTGCGTCCGCAGATCTCCGAGCGCTGGTGGCGGATCGGGGCGGCGCACGCGGTGATGCTGCTATTTCTCGGCACCGCGGTGTGGGAGGGCTTTCCCGGCGCGGCGACACGGGTGCTGCTGCCGCTCAACCTCGCGTTCAACGTCGTCGTGCATCGCACGCGCGCTTCGCTCGCTTGGCTGCTTCTGGGCAATCTCACCGTGCTCTCCGGCCTGCTCGCGCTGCGCGACGTCCCGCGCGACACCACCGAGGTCGTCGCGCAACGCCTCGGGCCCACGACTGCAATCGTCCGCTTTGCCCCGGACTGGTTCGGCCGCGAACAGGATCGGAAGCACACCTGGCTCTGGGCAAAGGAGCGCGGCACGCTCGCGCTCGAAACGCGCCCGGCCGCGACGGCGCCGCTGCGGCTGGAGTTTGCGCTCCGCAGCCTCACGCCGCGCACCGTGATTCTCCGCCGCGACGGCCACGAGGTGTGGCGCGCCGAGATCGGTCCGGCGCTCTCGCGACACTCGGTCCCGCTGCCCGCGGCCTCGACGGCGATCTCGGCGCTGGAATTTTCCACGCCCACGCCCGCCGTGGCCGAAAGCGCCGCGCCCGGCGCGCGCGAACTCGCGTTTGCGCTTTATGATCCGCGCCTCGCGCTGGCACAACCGTGACCGACGCCATGTCCGCACCGCTGCTCCTCGATCTCTCGCACACCTGCCACACGCGCGCGCGCACGGGCATCCAGCGCGTCACGCGCTCGCTGCTCGCCGCGCTGGGTGACCGCGCCATCGCCATCACCCACGACCCATACCGCGCGGGCTGGCGCACGTTGCAAGCGTGGGAGCGCGCCAATCTCGCCGCGACCGACGCCGGCGGGAAACGCAGCGCACGCTGGCCGCTCGCGGCCAAACTCCGCGGCCGACTGCGGCGGGCAACGCAAAGCCGTTCGGCTCTCCACTCTCAACTCTCCCTGCTTCGCCAAGCTTCGCAGGGCACGGCAGCTCTCGGCTCCTCCGGTCTCGTCGTGCCGGAGGTTTTTTCCGCCGCTGTCGCGCGCGCGTTGCCGGCAATCTTCGCGCAAACTGTCGGCCCGCGCGTCGCGCTCTTTCACGACGCCATCGCGCTGAGGTTTCCTGAACTCACGCCGACAAAAACCGTCGGGCGCTTTCCGGGTTATCTGGTGGAATTGCTCGCGTTCGACGGCATCGCAGCCGTGTCGGAGGATTCGCGCGTCGCGCTGGTTGACTACTGGCGCTGGCTCGGCGTCGCGAATCCGCCGCCGGTTCACGCCATCCCACTCGGCGTCAATGCGCCCGAATCGTCCGGCTCTCACCTCTCCCTGCTCCGCCAGGCTTCGCAGGGCACGGCAACTCTCACTGCTTCGCCAGGCTTCGCAGGGCACGGCAGCCGTTTCGGCAGGCTCAAGGCCCCGAGCCAGTCGAGGGGCTCTCAACTGCCCACCCTGCTTTCCGTGGGTAGCATTGAGGGACGCAAGAATCACCTCGCACTGCTCGATGCCTGCGAACGGCTCTGGGCGGGTGGCGAGAAATTCTCCCTGCACCTGATCGGCCTCGCCAATGCGCAGACCGGCGCGGCCGCGCTCGCGCGGATTTGCGCGCTGCAATCCGCCGGCCGCCCGTTGCGCTACGACGGACCGGTGAGCGATGCCGATGTCACCGCCGCCTACGCCGCCTGCACGTTCACCGTTTATCCATCGCTAGTCGAAGGCTTC
>JANXSC010000436.1 GCA_025352845.1 Opitutaceae bacterium | reverse complement strand
GCAGCGGCGTCGCCGCCCCCGGCGCGACGCACGTGCGCACCGTGCCCGTCGAGACCATCGACCGCGCCATCGCCGCGCGCGGACTCACCGGTCCTTTCGGCCTTAAGCTCGACACCCACGGCCACGAACTCGCCGTGCTCGAAGGTGCGCCGCTCACACTCGCCGCCACCACGCTGCTCGTGATCGAAGCCTACAATTTCCCACTCACACCAAACTGCCTGCGCTTCCACGAACTCTGCGCGCAGCTCGGGGCCCGCGGCTTCCGTTGCCACGACCTCGCCGACCCGATGCGCCGCCCGCGCGACGGCGCGCTGTGGCAGATGGACCTCGCCTTCGCACGCACCGATGATCCGATCTTCGCGATGAACACCTACGACTAGCCGCCGCGCTCCAACAATTCGTCGAAGGTAACGAAGCCGTGCCGCGCCACGCGCTCGGCGTAGATCGCGAGATTCGCGAGGCGGAAGCGCCAGCGGGCGCGGCGCAACTCCGCCGCGGGTCGCGGCGCAAGCAGGCGGAGCTTTGCATCGACGCGCGCGCGCTCCGCGATCATCGCGGGGCGGTTTTTTGTGGCCTGCCCGGCGCGCAGGCGAAACGCCGCGACCTCGCGCCGCGTCGCGCACACGAACGGAATCCCGCGCGCGCACGCCCGCGCCAGAAACTCCGAGTCGCCGCAGAAGCGCAGCGTCGCATCGAAGCCGCCGATGGCGTCGAATACTGCGCGCGTGACGACGGTGCCGTGTTGAAAAACCGGTTCGAGCCGCTGCGCGTAGAGCGCGCGGTTAAGCTCCGGCGCGGACGAAATCGGAATCGCACCGAGCCGTTTTCCCTGCGCGCCGATCAAACGCACCCCGCCGTAGGCCACGAGCGGACGCCCCGCTCCGGCTTCTCGAATCGTGCGCGCGGCGCTCGTGAAATCCGGCAGCAGCACATCGTCATCGTTGAGGTAGGTGAACGCCTCCCAATCGCCCCCCGCCGCGAGCCCCGCGTTGATCGCGACATACATCCCCTGATTTCCCGTCGGTTCGGCCACCACCACAACTTTCGGAAACCGCGCCGCGAGCTCCGCGAGTTTGGCCGCTGGTGCGACTAGCACGTGCGTGATCGTTGGGGCTTCTGTTGCGCGCGTCGCGACGCTCGCGACCGTTTCCGCGAGCCACGGCGAATCGCCAAGCGTGGGCGTGACGACGAGCAGTTTCATTTGCGCCTCCGTTGGCGGCGTCGATACCACGCCATCGCGTGACCGGAAAACCGCCCAAGTCCCAGCCGCCCCGCAATCAAATGCGCGCCAGTGCGCCACCAGAATTGCCCCCAGAAAATCCGCAGCAGCGCGAGATGCCACGCACCAAGCGAGGCGCGCCAACCGCGCCGTGGCAGCGCAAAGCCCGGGAGCAGCGCACGAATTTGCGCCTCCGCCCGTTCCAGCGCCGCGACATACTCGCCATACAAACGGGAGCGCAGCCGCCACGGCATGATGCCGTATTCGAGCTGGCCCGAATCGAACCACGCCGCGCTGATGCGCTTGAACTGCGCGAAGTGAAAAACCACGAGCGGCGTGCCATCGACCGCCACCGCGCCGTCCGCCGCGATCGCGAAACGGTGGCGTGCCCAATTCCACGGCGCCGTGTTGATGCCTGCGTGCGCGCACTCCGCCACGCCGGAAAATTTCGCCGGCCACGCATCGAGGTATTTCTGGTCGCCGAAGCGTTCGCCGTCGCCAGTCAGTGCCGTGGAGGCGAGGCACTGTTCGCGCCACCAGTCTGCGCACAAGCGGCCCTCGGCATCGCGGCGGAAGCCGACCACGCCGACATTGAAGCGCCCGTAGCGCGCCAAATCATCGTGCCACGCCGGATAGCGGTGCGGCGTGATGAGCACGGAATTTCCACCGAGCTCCCGCCAGATCGGCGCCGCGTCGGCGAAGAAAAAAAGATCGGCGTCGAGATAGACGAGCCGCTGAATTTTGTGCTCCGTCGCGAGGAGGTGCCGCACGAGGCACGGCGTAAGCGCGAAAATAAATTCCGTGCGCGGCCGCGTCGCCTGCACCGCCGCCAGCTCCACCTCCGTCGCCAGCAACTCCGCGAGGTCCAGCACCCGCAGCCGCTCCTCGCCGAAACCGCGCAGCACCCGCGCCGCCTCCGCATCGAGCGCGAGCACGGTGAGCTGCGCCGCCGCATCGTGCCGCCCCAGCGAGCGCCACAGCGCGACGCCCTGCGCCAGGTAGCCGCGATCGAAGTAGGTGCAGTAGTGGTTCACGTCCCGGTTTTCTCCAGCATGAGGCCGCGATACTCGGCGGCGATGTCCGCCTGATCAAAGGTCGGCCACTCCGCCGCGATGCGCCAGCCGCGCGCGAAGGGCGCCAGCAATTTCTCCCGGTCGAAAAACCGGCAGGGATAACTGGCCTCGTAGATCGACGCGGGCACGCGTTGCACCGTGAGCCGATCGCGGCCACGCGTCACGAATCCCGTGCGATCGATGATAACGCGCTGAAAATCCCGTCCGGCGATCTCGCGCACGAGGGCGTGCGGCTCCTCGAGGTAGGGTAGCACCCCGGAGAGCAACACGATCTCCGGCCGCTCCGCCGCGCAGCACGCCTCGATGGTTTCGTAGAAACGCAACGGGCCGCGCGCGAATTCCGCCTGGCCGATCGCGACCAGCCGCGGCTGCTCCACCACGCTCCAGCGCACCTCGGCAAATTCCCCGAGCCACGCGCGATGCTGCCACCACGTGCTGCCGAGCGAGCCGCCGAAATCCAACACGCTCAGTCGCCCGCCGTTCGCGTTCGCCACGGCGCGCAACGCTTCGAGCAGCGGCGCGTGCGCCGCCGGCTCGTGAAACAAAACGGTGTCTCGCTCCCACGCCGCGCGGCCGTCGCGCACGGCGCGCGCCGCCGCGATCGTGCGCGCGAAAATCACCTCCGCATCGTAGCCCCCCGACGCCGCGCGCGCCGCCGCCCACGAGGGAAAATCTCCGGAGAAAATCGCGCCATACCACCGGCGGCGCAGCCACCGGCGCACCGGCGCGGGCACGGCGTGTTTGATTTTTTTTGGCCACGCGGCGCTCATGCGAAGCCGAGTTTCACCAGCAGGCGCCGCCCGCGGCCGCGCCAGCCCGCGGCGCTTGCCGCCTCCCAGCGCGCACGACACGCGGGATGTTCGCGCGGCTTGGGCCACCCCGCGGGAATCGGCGGCGCCACGTGCAGCGGCGGATTCGCCCACGCGGTGGCGGTCGCGGCGTTTGTCGCCGACGCATCGAAGCCGATGTGTTCGACCATCGACCAGGGCGGGCGCACGCAGAGTCCGCCGTGTTGCAGATGGTGATAGAGCCAGCGCACGGCCCAGATGTTCTGCGCCTGCTCTCGCGCGGCCATCAGCGGCAGGTCCGCGCCATACGCCGCAGCCGCGACGCCGCGCGCCTCAGCAGCCGCGAGCTTCTCCAACGCCGTCTGCTCCGCCATCCCGCGCCAGGAGCGCGCCCATGCGCCCCAGACCCAGCATTCGGCCCGGCCATCGAAATACGGCGCGTCGCCGACATCGCGCGGTGTGACTCGCGGGTGCGTCCACGCCGTCACACTCATCACGCGTTCGTCGTCCGCATACGCGCGCAGCGCCGCGCACACCCACGCATAGGTGCCTGGCACCGCGATGAGGTCATCCTCCCACACGACGAAGGCCGCGTGTTGCGTCGCGACCTCGCCCACGCCCGCGATCACATTGCGGCCGAGGCCGAGATTTTCCGCGCGCTCGATCACGCGCACTTCGCACCAATCGATCGCGCGGAGCAGCGCGCGCACCTCGGTAACGCGGTCGGCGTCGGTCGCGCCCTTCGCCCCGTCGGCAAACGCGAGGATTAGCGGCACCTGGTTTTCGCGCAGGCTCACCAGCGTGCGCGCGAGATGATCTGGCCGTGCGTAGGCGAAGAGCACGACGGGGATTTCGGTGGCAGCGCTCATCATTTCACGGCCAGTGAAAACACCGGATGCTTCGCCGCACCGACGATCCCGCCGGCAAAAATCTGATCGAGCGCCATCGTTTGGTTCCACGCCGCTACCGGCCAGAGCGGCTTACTGCCGAGAAAAGCCGCCGTCGCCGAAAACGTGCTGGGCGGACTCACGATGAGATCGCAGAGCGACAGCTCGATCCAACTGCGGATCGCGTCGCCGCCCACATTGGCCGAGCCGGTCGCGAAGTGCACGGGCAGGTCGGAAAAAAGCCCGGGCTCGTGCCACCACTCCGACGCCACGACAAACACCACCTGCCGCCAGGGATGCAGCGCGAGGATCTGCCGCAGCCAGATCGCATACTGTGTGGCGGGAAAAAAGAACCGGCCGTCGTGCCACTCGCGATAGTCCGACTGGCGGATGAACACGCCGATCACCAAGTCGTGATCGCGGCGGAGATTAGCGACGAACTCTGCGGCGGGTGCAGCGAATTCCGCGGCGGGCCGAAACAATTCGCGCACCGCCGCCTCATGTTTTTCGACGAGCGGCCAGTTGGCGATTTCCCAACCGCAACAGGTCGTCACGCCCCGGCGCTTCACTCGCGCGAGAAATTCCGCATCGAGCGCGAGCTTCTCCTCCCCCACGATATCCAGGTCCACCGCCTGCCAGCCGGGCCAGATGCGGCCCGCCGCCTGCACGACGCGTTGCAGCCGGGTCTTGTATTCCAGTGCGCCATGCAGGCCGCGCGGCATCCCCGCCCAACCCCGCGCCACCCGGTTGGCACGTCCATCACGGAGCGGAAACACGCAGCCGGGATGTTCCCGCCACGTCGCGAAATTTTCCGCATACGGCCAGAACGCGAAATTGATCACCTCGACCTCGCCCGCATTTTCCATCGCCCACGCGGTCCAGTGCGCCGCACGCAACACTTGGTTGCCGAGCCGCCCGCCACCGTGCGTGTAGATCACCTGGGGTCGCATGGGGAAATCAGCCGCGCCAGCGCGGCGCGAGCGCGACGTAGTTGGCGTAGGAAAAATGCTCCGCCCACGGCCGGTAGTCGCGCAACTCGAGCGCGCGCGGAAAAAGTTTCGCGAGCGCGTAGCCGCGGCCTTCGAGCAATCGGTAAAGGTCGCGCAGCGTCGTGCCGGCGTCGAGCGCCGCGCCGCCATACTCAAACTGGATCACGTCCACGGTCTCGGGCCGCAGCCGCTCGCCGAGCCCGCGCAGCGCGGCGACTTCGTGGCCCTCCACATCGAGCTTCAGCAAGTCGACGCGTGCGACGCCATGCGACGCGAGATAGTCGTCGAGTCGCAGCAACGGCACGGAAACGGCCGCGCCGTTCGCCTGACTATGTTCCGCCCGCGGCACAAGCGAAGCCAGACTGCTCCCGCTCTGGCCGTCATAGAGCAACGCCTCGCCCACCCGATCGCTGAGTGCGCTGGGGGTGAGCCGAAACGCCGGCTCGCCGGCAAACGCCGCACGCAATTCCGCAACGCACGCCGGCGCGGGCTCAAACGCATGCACCTCCACCGCGACGCCGATCTCGCGCGCCAGCGCGAGCACGCAGCGGCTGTAATCGCCGCGGTTCACACCGCCATCGACGGCGACGAAGGGCCGCGCCGCGCCGCTAGTGCGATGCGCGAGCAGCAGTTCGCGCAGGAGCCAGTGCTCGCCGTTGCGCTCCATCCGTGGGTCGTCGTTGTTTTCGGCGAATCGGAACAATTGCCGACCGGCCAGTCGCGCGACTCGGCGCCAGAGAGATGACTGGTCGCGTAGGTTCATGGTCGGCGCAAATGGTAAAGCCCCGTGCCGAAGCCGCGCGCCGGCTCGTAAGCCGGGAAAAGGGCGCGCCCGTGGATGTATTTTTCCTCGATCAGCGCCAACCCGGGAAACTGCGACAGCAGGTAGTCGCGCGTGAAAGCGCGATGCGCGTTGAAATAAATCCGGCACTCCGCGTCCACCGGCACGCTCACGTAGAGATTGCCGCCGGGCGCGAGCACGCGGCCGAGTTCCGCCGCCGCTTTCTCCGAGCCGCGCGCATCGAACGCATCGCCGTAGCGCCCGAGGCCGATGTGCTCGATCACGCAGAGCGACGACAAGCTCGCGAGCGCCCCGTCGGCAAACGGCAGCGCGAGCACCGTGCCTTTCAGAAACGAAAATCGCTCCAGCTCAATCTCGACCGGCCGGATGTCCACCAGTGTGACCGGCACGAATTGCGCGACGAGCGCCATCGACTTCACCGACGAGCCGACATCGACGTGGCTCGCCGGCCGTTGCTCGGCGATTTTGCGGGCGAACCACGTGTCCTGCAAAAAATACGTCGGCTCGACCGGCGTCGTCTTCGTGCGGTCGGAGAGGCACGGCAGGATGTCGCGCCCGCACAGCGCGAAGGGCGTGCCCGCGTTGAGCTGCCGAAATCGGCGATATTCACCCCAAAAGCCCACGAGCCGCGCGAGCCCGCCCACCCAGCTGAGTCCGAGGCCGAACTGGTCCCCGAGCGAGCGCCACCCCGCGCGGGCGATCCGCAACGGCGGACACTGGACAAGCGCCGTGGGCAACTTCATGCGCGGATTTTCCTCCACCACTTAGCCAACCACCCCTCGGGACCGGAAGCAGCAGGCGCGTCCTGCAGCCAATTCGTCAGGAACGCCCGTTCGCCGACGGGCACCGCGAGCAGCACGTCATCGGTAAGCACCACATACCGCCGTCCGCCGTCGCTCAAGGCGCCGATAATTGCGGCAAGGTCGGGCCACAGCTCGGCGCGGTGCGGGCGCGGCGGCGGCGCGGCGAAGAGCCGCGCATCGTCCACCAGCAGGGTATGCGTGGTCGGCGCGGCGTTTAGGATCGCGAGTTCGGCGAGCAAAGGGCACTCGGTTTCCCGGCCGGCGGTGTCGAGTCCGCTCCAGTGCGCATCAAGCCAGAAAATCGCCGGACCCGCCAACTCCGCCGCTATTTTGCGCAGCATCGCGCCGGAATCGCCGAGCAGCACCCGCACCTGCGGTTGCGCGCGAAACCGCGCGATCGCCGCCG
>JANXSC010000427.1 GCA_025352845.1 Opitutaceae bacterium | reverse complement strand
CCGTTCGAGGTCGTGCCGTTCAAAGCCAATCCGCAGGGCGCGGCGCCGCCGGCGGTGAAACGGTTTCATGTGCGTGCGGTCCCGGAGAAGGCGAACTACGCGATTACGTTTCCACGAGTGGAAGGCTATACGCAGGCGATCCGGAACCGCATCGCCGTCGATTGGGACAACGTGCCGTCGCTCACGATCGATCCGCTGAAAATCCCGCCGGAGGTCGAGATGAAGGGGCTGACGCTCACCCCTGAAGGGCGTCCATCGTTGATCGGCCCGGGCCGGCGCGAGCGCGCGGATCTGACGGAGTTTCGCGCGACCCACCGCGTGCAACAATTGGCGTTCGAATTGTCCGCCCAGTTGACGCGCCGCTATCACGATCAAGGACGGTGTCAGGTGCCGGTTCAGGCCCTTTTCCCCCAGTGCCAGCGGATCGTGAGTCGTTATTTGGCGGAACGGGTCGAGGTAGTGGCGCCCGCGGATGTGAAAGACGCGTTTCTCGCCCCCTACTACGGCTGGCTCGTCGAGAACCTCACGGAAAACATCCACGGCGACGTCGAGCAGGGGGAGAGTCCGGAGGTGCCGATTTTCGAAACCAGTCGTGGTCCGGGAAGCACGGCCGACGTGGGATTCTGGACCGCGCGCGACGTCCGGCCAGCGGTGAAATCCCACCTCAACTTCGTCGTCGCGGATACCGAGAAGTGGGAGCAAAGCGCAGCCTACTATCTCGACACGCATCCGGCGGTGGAGGCGTTCGTGAAAAATGCAGGCTTGGGGTTTGCCATCGCCTATTTCCATAACGGGCAGGAGCACGACTATGTGCCGGATTTCATCGTGCGGCTGAGCAAACCCGAGGCGTTGAACTTGATTGTAGAGACCAAGGGCTACGACCCGCTTCAGGAAATCAAGGTCGGTGCCGCACGCCGTTGGTGCGATGCGGTGAATGCCGACGGGCGCCATGGCAAGTGGCGCTATGCCTTGTGCAAAGGGCCGCTGGAGGTGCGCACGCTGTTGGACGGGATTCTGTTTCAGGAGTCCTGAACGGCAGAAATCCGAAGCGGCGAGGCAAAGCCAGACAACCACATGACGCTCTGCCACACTGCCCGATGCTGCTACCATCAACGCCGTTCTCGTATTGCGCTCCGCGCAATACACTATTCCCCGCCATGAACCAGCTCCTCCGCCTCCTCGCCTTCGTCGCTCTCCCGTTTGCACTCCGCGCCGCCGAGCCGAAGCCGCCCGAGGGATTCCGCGCGATCTTCAATGGCCACGATCTGGCCGGCTGGCACGGGCTCAACCCGCACAGCGTCGCCAAACTCACCGGCGAGAAGCGCGACGCCGAGCTCGCGAAAATGCGCGCCGAGTTCGTCCAACATTGGCGCGTCGAGGGCGGCGAGCTCGTCAACTCCGGCACCGGCCCCTACGCGACGACCGACGAGGAGTTCGGCGACATCGAGCTGCTGATCGAATACAAGACCGTGGCCAAGGCTGACAGTGGCATCTACCTCCGTGGCAACCCACAGGTGCAAATCTGGGACCCCAACCAGAAGTTTGACCCGAAGAATCCCATGCGCCGTCCGCACCTCGGTTCGGGTGGACTCTTCAACAACACCCCGGGCACGCTGGGCCGCGACCCGGTCATGGCCGCCGACAAACCCTTCGGCCAGTGGAACACCCTGCGCATCCGCCAAGTCGGCGCGCGCACGTGGGTCACGCTCAACACCCGCCTCGTCGTCGAGGGCGCGCCGATGGAAAATTTCTGGGAGAAGGGAAAACCGTTCCCCGCCCGCGGCCCGCTCATGCTCCAGACGCACGGCGGCGAAATCCGCTGGCGCGCGATCTACGTGCGCGACATTCCCGCCGACGAAGCCAAGCGCACGCTCGCCACGCCCCCGTTGCCCAACCCCACGCGCTACGACGTCGCCTACGGCCCGCACCCCAAACAGCTGATCCATTTTTGGCAGGCCGAGTCCGCCCCGCCCGCGCCGCTCCTGCTCTTCATCCACGGCGGCGGTTGGCAAAACGGCGGCCGGCTCAGCGGCCTGAGCGCCATGCTGACCGAGCTGCTCAAGCGCGGCATCTCCGTCGCCTCCATCGAGTATCGCTTCATCGCCGAAGCCACGGCCGACCAGGTCTCGCCGCCCGTGAAAGGTCTGCTGCACGACGCTGCGCGCGCGCTCCAATTCATCCGCAGCCACGCCGCCGAGTGGAACATCGACAAAACGCGTATCGCCGCCAGCGGTGGCTCGGCCGGCGCCTGCACCTCGCTCTGGCTCGCGTTTCACCCCGACCTCGCCGACCCCGCAAGCAGCGATCCGATCGCGCGTGAATCCACCCGTCTTCTCTGCGCCGCCGTCAACGGCGCGCAGACCACGCTCGATCCACAACAAATGAAGGAGTGGACGCCCAACAGCACCTACGGCGGCCACGCGTTCGGCCTCGGCAAGTTCGACAACTTCCTCGCGCAGCGCGGCACCATTCTCCCGTGGATTGCCGAATACTCGCCCTACGCGCTCGTCTCGCGCGACGACCCGCCGGTCTATCTCGCCTACACGGTCGCGCCCGCGCTCGGCACGCCGCAGAAAGACCCGACGCACACCTCCAACTTCGGCGTGAAACTCCAGGAGCACTGCCGCGCCAACGGCGTCGCCTGCGAACTCGTCTACCCCGGCGCTCCCGACGTGAAACACGCCACGACCCAAGACTACCTGATCGCGATGCTGAAGGCTCCGCCGCGCTAGGCACCGGCACGCTGTGCGTCCGCACGCGATTGGCTGTCCAAGTGTCAGGAAATATTTTCCCTCCCAATGAAATTCACCGTCACCGTCATTGCCTACACGTTGCTGGCATTCGCCTCCGATCTTGGCGCCGCCGATGCCGTCGCGATCTCGCCGGAGCAGTTGCAGCAATATCTCCGGCAATATCCCGCGGCCGACACCAATAAAGATGGCATCCTGACCGTTGACGAAGCGCGGGCGTATCTCCGCACCATGCGGGCGGGCAAAGCCAACAAGGCCGCCAAGGCCGCGCCGACGGAGGCCGCCGCGTTTCCGCCCACGTTTGCCGACGTTCACTACGGCCCGCACGAGCGCAACGTCCTCGATTTCTGGCAGGCCAAGTCGGAAAAGCCCACGCCCGTCGTCGTCTTCATTCACGGCGGCGGTTTCACCTCCGGCGACAAGTCGAAGGCCGGCGGTGCCGCCAAAATCCAACCCTACCTCAACGCCGGCGTTTCGTTCGCCGCGATCAACTACCGCTACCGCACCACGGCGCCGATTCAGGACGTGCTGCGCGATTGCGCCCGCGCGATTCAGTTCATCCGCAACCAGTCCGCCGCGTGGAATATCGACAAGGCCCGCCTCGCCTCGTTCGGCGGCTCCGCCGGCGCGGGCACTTCGCTCTGGCTCGCGTTTCACGACGACATGGCGGACCCCGCCAACACCGATCCTGTGTTGCGCGAATCCACGCGCCTCGTCTGCGCGGGCGCCAACGCCACGCAATTTTCCTACGACATCCTCCTCTGGCCCGCACTGCTCGGCGAGGAGAGCGCCAAAAAATTCGGCGACAACGTCGCGCCCCACCTTTTCTACGGTCTGAAGTCGGACGCCGAACTCACCGGCCCCCTCGGTCAAAAAATCCGCGCCGACTGCGACATGCGCGGCTTAATCAGCATAGATGATCCACCGGTGTTTCTCGCGGTCGCGCGCGATGTCGGACCGATCACGGATCGCGGGGAATACCTCCACCATCCGAAACACTCCCAAGCCATCTATGATCGCTGCCGCGAAATCGGCGTCACCGTCGTCGCCGACATCTCCGGCCTCGGCCTCAAGCCGCCCGCCGACGGGCCCGCGCAGGAACGTGATTTCCTCCTGAAGTATCTCACGGCCGCCCCCGGCCGTCCGTAAAATCCATGCGGCGGCTCCTCGTTCTCGCCAGGCTTTCGCTGCTGGCCTCGCTGGCGCCTCTTGCCGCCGCCTCGCCCTCAAAAATCCTCCCGCTGCCCGGCGAAGTCTTTCTCGTCGCCGGCCGCACCGCGTTCCTCATTCCTTCAAAGAACTCCGCGGTCGCGGTGACGGAAAAATCCAAGCCCTGGGTCTGGTATGCACCCACGCTCGAAAAATATCCGGGCAAGGAGGAGCGGTGGCTGTTCGAGCAGTTGCTCGCCGCCGGCATCGCGATCGCGGGCGTTGATGTCGGCGAATCCTACGGCAGTCCTGCCGGCCGAAAACTTTTCAGCGCACTGCACGCCGAGATGACGAACACGCGCGGCTACGCTCCTCGCCCCGTGCTGCTCGGCCGGAGTCGCGGCGGCCTCATGCTACTTTCGTGGGCCGCGGACAACCCGGAAAAGGTCGCCGCCTTCGCCGGCATCTATCCCGTCTGCAACCTCGCGAGCTACCCCGGCCTCGCCAAAGCTGCGCGAGCCTACGGGCTCGCGACCGATCAACTCGCCGCGCACCTCCCCGAGTTCAACCCCGTCGATCGCCTCGCCCCGCTGGTCGCCGCGCGCATCCCGCTCTTCGCCATCCATGGCGACGCCGACAAACTCGTCCCGCTCGAAGCCAACTCCGCACTTCTCAAGCAACGCTACACCGCCCTCGGCGGCGCGATGCAATTGATCGTCCCGCCCGGCCAGGGCCACAACCTGTGGCCCGGTTTCTTCCAGTGTGCTGAACTGGTCGCCTTCGTGAAAACCTACGCCCGCCGCTGACGCCCTGATCTCGCGCCCGTGAAATGATCGCGACATTTTGCCCATACGTTCCGAGCCTAATCTTCCTCACCACCCCGCTGCATGAGCACCCCGCCCCGGATCAACCGCCGCACTTTCCTCGAAACGGCGTCCGTCGCCACCGCCGGACTTTGGCTGGGCGGCTGCGCCACTGGGTCAACGAGCCGCGCGCGGAAGATTGCGCCCGGCGAAAAGATGCGCGTCGGCTGCATCGGCCTTGGCAGCCAGGGCGGCAGCGTGACGGCCGATCTCGCGACGTTTCCCGACGTGGAGATCGCCGCGCTGTGCGATGTCGATTCGGCCTACGCGGCGCGGAACGTGAAAAAATATCCCGGCCGGCCGGTCTACGGCGATTTCCGCGAGCTGTTGGAAAAGGAAAAGAATCTCCACGCCGTGATGATTGCCACGCCCGACCACTGGCACGCGCCCATCTCGATCGCGGCGATGCAGCTCGGCCTGCACGTCTACTGCGAAAAACCGCTCGCCCACACCATCGAGGAAGCGCGGCTCATGGCGCAAGTCGCGCGCGCGACCGGAGTCGTCACGCAAATGGGTCAGACCGGCCACGCTGGCGAAGGCGTGCGCCTCACCAAAGAATGGATTGACGCCGGCGCGATTGGCGCGGTCAGCGAAGTCCACGTCTGGTCCGATCGGCCGGGCACGTTTTGGAAATCGCAGGGGCATAGCCGACCGACCGAGACGCCACCCGTGCCCGCCGGACTTGAATGGGATCGCTGGCTCGGGCCCGCCGCCGTGCGGCCCTACCATCCGCTCTACTGCCCGCGGGCGTGGCGCGGCTGGTTCGATTTCGGCTGCGGCGCGGTCGGCGACATGGCCGTGCACAACGCGAACCCCGCGTTCTACGCACTCGAACTCGGCGCGCCAGACTGGGTCGAGGCGCAAACCTCGCCGACCAATCCCGACTCGTTTCCCGAGTGGAGCATCCTCACCTACCATTTCCCCGCGAAAGGCCGGCGCGGCCCGGTGAAGATGATTTGGTATGACGGCGGCAAACTCCCGCCGCGTCCCGCGCAGCTCGAGCCCGAGCGCCCGCTCGGCGAGAACGGGATTTATTTTGTCGGCACCGGGGGCGTCATCATGGCTCCCGGCTGGTCCGGCACACCGCGGCTCGTGCCTGAGACGAAGATGCAGAGTTTCGCGCGCCCCGCGAAAACGATCCCGCGCAGCGCCGGCCACCGCCGCGAGTGGGTCGATGCCTGCCGCGCGGGCCGGCCGCAGGACGCGAAGGCGGGCTTCTGGTATTCGGCACCGTTTACGGAAGCGCTGCTCGTCGGCGTGCTCCCGATCCTCGCCGGCAAGCGCATCCAATGGGACGCGCGCACTATGACCGCGACCAACGCCCCAGAACTCGCGCCGTTCATCCGCAAACGCTATCGCGCCGGCTTCGGCTTGCCTGCCGGCGTCAGTCGTATCGCATGACGCTTCCGCCCTGCTTCCACCGTTAACCAAATCAAGACGATCCCCTCCATGACCCGCAAAACCTTCCTCAACGCCGCCCTCGGCCTGCTCTGCCTCACCGGCACCGCGCACCTGAACGCCGCGCCCAAAGCGCACCCCGACACCAAGGGCTGGCAGAATCTTTTCACGACGGATTTCTCCGACGCGCAGACCAACCCCGGCGACTGGGTCTTTGAAAACGGCATGCTCGTCGCGAAGAATCACGAGACGCTTTGGACGAAAAAATCCTATTCGAACTTCGTGCTCGATCTCGAATTCAAGGTCGCGAAGGAGTCCAACAGCGGCGTCTTCCTGCGCTCGGGCGACATCAAGAATGTCCTGGCCGCACTCGAAATCCAAGTGCACGAAAACCAGGACGATGCGCACTACGGCATGGTCGGAGCCATCTACAACGCCCAGCCGCCGTCCAAGCCGATGGCCAAGCCTGTCGGCGAGTGGAACCGCTTCACGATCACCTGCAATGACAGCAAGGTGTCGCTCATTTTCAACGGGGATGAAGTCTGGAACGTCGATCTGAACAACTGGACCGAGCCGAAGAAGAATCCCGACGGCACGCCCAACAAGTTCGCGAAGGCGCTGAAGGATTTCAGCCGCAACGGGCCGCTCGGCCTCCAGGGTCTCCACGGCAAGGCGCAGGCGCCGGTCTGGTATCGGAACATCAAAATCAAAGAGCTAAAGTAAACGCGCCGGCCGCCGCCGATTTCACCCCATGAAATCCACCCCGTTGAACCGCCGCGATTTCATCCGTGCCTCGACCGCGGCCGCCTTCGCCTTTCACATCCTCCCCGCCTCCGCGCGCGGCGCGAACGACCGCATCCAGCTCGGTGCCATCGGCGTCGGTGGCAAGGGCCGCGTCGACACGCTCGCGTGTGCCGAGGCCGGCGTCGCGATCATCGCGCTCTGCGATGTCGCGAACCCGCGTAACACCGACCTCGGTCGTCGCAAGAAAGCGAAGGCGAAAACCAAGGAGGGCGGCGAGGACACGACGCTTGATCGCTTCCCCGCGGCGAAACTCTTCACCGACTACCGCGAGATGATCGCGACGATGCCGGGCCTCGACGCGGTGACGGTTTCCACGCCCGACCACCACCACTTCCACGCCTCGATGCTCGCGATGCGGAAGGGCCTGCACGTTTATTGTCAGAAACCAATCGCGCACTCGATCTGGGAGGCGCGTCGGCTCGGCGAAGTCGCCGCGCAAACCAAGGTGCAAACGCAGATGGGCAACCAAGCCCACGCCGGCGAACCGATTCGCCGCGGCGTCGAACTCATCCGCGCCGGCGTCCTCGGCCGCGTGACCGAAGTCCATGCGTGGACCAACCGCCCCATCTGGCCGCAGGGCATGACCGCGTGGCCCGCCGCCGAACCCGTGCCGAAGGGCCTCGACTGGGAGCAGTGGATCGGCCCCGCGCCGTTTCACGGCTACAGCCCGGCGATCGCGCCGTTCAATTGGCGCGGCTACTGGGATTTCGGCGCGGGCGCGCTCGGCGACATGGGTTGCCACATCATGGACATGCCCTACTGGGCGCTCGGCCTCACGTCGCCGACCTCCGTCGAAGCGTGGCACGAGGGCGGCACCGCCATCGCCGCACCGCACCGTTCGCGGGTCACGTATCAGTTTCCCACGAGCGTCCTCGGCGCACCGGTGAAATTTGTGTGGTATGACGGCGTAGTCGCGAAGGAAGGCGTCTATCTCAACTCGCCGCCCGAATCGCTGTGGAAGGACGATTTCCCCACGGCCGACCACGTCTTCCGCCGCTTCGATCTCGTGCTCGTCGGCGAGAAAGGCCGGATGTTCTTCGGGCGCTCACGCCAGGACTGGCTCTTTAAACCCGAGTCGCTCACGAGCGAATTCACGCAGCCGCCGAAGACGCTCGCGCGCGTGCCCGGTGGCACCCAGGAGGGCAAGGGCGAAGACGGCGGCGGCCCCTACGTCGAGTGGCTGAACGCGATCAAGACCAGCACGCCCGCTCTCTCGAATTTCGCCGCGTCGGGTCCGTTCAGCGAGACCGTGCTCCTCGGCAACCTCGCGCTCCGCGTCGGCAAGAAGATCGAGTGGGAAGCCAAATACCTCGCCGCGAAAAACGCCCCCGAGGCCGCCCCCATGATCCGCCGCGCCTACCGCAAAGGCTGGGAGCTGGCGTAAGCGATCTTGTCAACCGCCGGCCTTGGCCGAACCGCGCCACCCGGCGGTCTCGCTCTCAACACACTTTCCCCATGAAGCTCTGCCTGTTCTTCGTCTCCGTCCTACTGCTGGCCCTGCACGGCGTCCTCCACGCCGCCGCGCCCGCCGCGAAGCCCAACGTCCTCTTCATCTTCGCCGACGACCAGCGCGCCGACACCATCGCCGCGCTCGGCAACGCGCACATCCAGACGCCGAATCTCGACCGGCTCGTGCGGCGCGGCGTCGCGTTCGACCGCGCCTACATGATGGGCGGCATGCAGGGTGCCACTTGCGTGCCTTCGCGCGCGATGCTCCTCTCCGGCCGCTCGCTTTTCCGCATCGACGAAAAACTCACGCGCGACGAGACGTGGCCCGCCGCGTTCGCTCGCGCGGGCTACGCCACGTTCATGAGCGGGAAGTGGCACAACACCCCGCCCGCCGTGCCGCTGAGTTTCCAGCGCGCGCAGTCGCTCTTCACCGGCGGCATGACCAACCCGATGCAGGCCCCGCTCGGCAGCCTCGAAAACGGCCAGATGGGTCCGACCAAAATCAGCCCGAAGCACGCCTGCGAAACGTTTGCCGACGAGACGATCGCATTTCTCCGCGAGCCGCATGCGCAGCCGTTCTTCGCCTACCTCGCCTTCGACGGCCCGCACGATCCGCACATCGTGCCCGACTATTTTCCGATCAAATATGACCCCGATAAAATTCCGCTCCCCGCCAATTTTCTCCCGCAACATCCGTTCAACAACGGCGAGATGTCCAACCGCGACGAATCACTCCTTCCTTGGCCGCGAACCTCCGTCGATGTCCGCATGATGCTCGCCGATTATTACCGCTACATTTCCTACCTCGATCTGCTGATCGGCCGCGTGCTCGACACCCTCGACGCCACGCCGCACGGGAAAAACACCTTCATCGTCTTCGCCGCCGACTCCGGCGTTGCCCGCGGCAGCCACGGCCTCATCGGCAAACAAAACCTCTACGAGCACTCCCTGCGCGTCCCGCTCATCGTCGCCGGCCCCGGCCTCGCCGCCAACCAACACACCGACGCGATGTGTTACCTTTTCGATGTGCTCCCCACGCTCGGCGCGCTCGCGGGCGTGCCCGGCCCGACCACGAGCGAAGGCCTCGATCTCACCGCCACGCTCCGCGATCCGAAAAAACCCGCGCGCACCGCGATGATGTTCGCCTACCGCGATGTGCAGCGCGCCCTCCGCGACGACCGCTGGAAACTCATCCGCTACCCGCAGGTGAACCGCACCCAGCTCTTCGACCTCGCCACCGACCCCGCCGAGCGCACCAACCTCGCCGAGAAACCCGAACACGCCGCGCGCATCGCCGCCATGAGCGCCCAACTCGCCACCGAGATGAAACGCCTCGACGATCCGCTCGCGTCTCTCACGGTCGCAAACCCGAGTCCCGCCGAGTGGTCGCCACCCGCGCCCGGCGACGGTGGCGCGACGAAAGCCGCGAAGAAGAACGCGAAGAAAAAATCCTGAGCTTCAACACCCCTCGGCCATTTGCATCGGCTGGAACGAGGCGGCTCAACTCTCTTCAGCGGTAAATTTCACGGCGGTGTCCCACGGCCAGCAGCTGAATTTCGTTTTTGTTCACGTCGAAACTGTAGATCACGCGATAGTCGCCGACGCGCAGCCGAAAATCCGCGTTGCCGGTCAACCGGTGATGCGGAAACCGGCGGAGATTTTCACCCATCTCGTCGATCGCCCGCGTGATTCGTTGCCGCACGTCGGCCGGCAGCGATTCAAAGTCGGCGTCAAACTCGCGTTGAAACACCTGCTGGGCGCGGCTCATGGGAACGAATCGTCGCCGGCCGTTCGGGTGCTCGTCACGGCTGGCGCACGCGCGGACGCTCGCCCGCGAGCATCGCCTGCCGCGAACGCTCGATCTTGGCCTGAAACTCGGCGGTGAATTGCAGCTGGTCCTCGGCAAAATCCTCCAGCCATTCGCGAACTTGAGCCAATTCCTCCGGCGTCAGTTTTCTGATCGCCGCTTCGATCTCTTGGACGGTGCTCATGCGCGCGAACGTAGCTGCACCGTCAGCGCGAAGTCAACCCGACCAACCAAGTGCCAATCGCGCGATCACCCAGACTGGCCGACGTCAATGCGACACCACATCTTGAACTCGCCGCCCCGAATCTCAAACGTGTCCGCCATGCTCCTCCGCGCTTTCCTTATCGCCGCGCTGCTCGCCGCCACCGGCTGCAATCGCTCCGAAAACAAATCTGCCGCTCCGGCGAAGCCGCATTATGCCGTGATCGAGACCAGCGCCGGCGTGATCGAGTTCGAGCTACTCGCGGGCGATGCGCCGAAGACCACGGAAAATTTCCGGCTGCTCGCCGAGCGCGGCTACTTCAACGGCCTCACGTTTCACCGCATCGTTAAGGGCTTCATGATTCAGGGCGGCGATCCGCTCGGCGATGGCCGCGGCGGCGAGAGCGCGTGGGGCGGGAAATTTGAGGACGAGATCAAGCGCGAGTCGCCGCTCTACCTGCGCGGTGCCGGCTACAAGCGCGGCATCGTCGCGATGGCCAACGCCGGCCCCAACACCAACGGCTCCCAGTTTTTCATTCTGCATCAGGACCACCCGATGGCACCGAACTACACCATCTTCGGCCGCGTCACGAAAGGCCAGGAGGTCGTCGACGCCCTCGCCGAACTCCCCACCGAGCGCGGCGGCGACGGCGGCCTGAGCAAACCGAAGCAGCCGCCGGTGATGAAGAAGGTCACGATTCGGTAGTAACAGTGAATTTAGTTCGGCTTTGGCCCGCAAATTCAACCATACACCAGTATGCTCCAGCCGGCGGCGTATCCCATCAATGATGGTGCGGAATCACGAGCGATCTCGCTTGTCGAAAGCTTACTCGACCGCGATCTCGTGAAGACGAATTTCTCGAAACGTGACAAGTTTCCGAACGTGGACGGATTTCTCGAACTTGTGCGCAAAGACGGGAACTCGGAAGTCCCCACAGCCAAGCTCGACGTTCAGATAAAGACCCTCGAAACCGGAGCGACGAAATTTTCGTGTCCCGCTTCCTTGGTCGCATACGCGGAGAAAGTCACACCCCTTCCGGTGCTACTGATTTGCGCCGATCCCACAAACGGTCGCGTATTCTGGAAGCACGTTCATCGCGGGATGAGGGAATTTAAGGACGGTCAGGAGACGTTCACTGTGAAGTTTGACTCGGCGGTCGAGGCGATCGATGGCCGGAAAATCTATCTCTCCCAGTGGCAGCAAATCGCCAGCGAAAGGCTGGCACAAATGGCCGGGTATGCGGTCCTAAAAGAGGAGGTCCGCACGCGGCTTGGTCTTGGCCGGCTCGGCTCAGAGGCCGTCGCATCGCTACAGCGTTTCTTGGACCGCGTGAATTCTCTCCTGGATGGTGAACTCGCCGGCCTCAAGGCATTGGAATTTCCGAGCATCTGGAAACTCGGGGTGGCGGTGGAAACCATCGGCGGCAACACGACGAGCTACCACGTGTTCACGGTCCCGTATGGCGCCGGTAGCCCGCTCATCGTGGATCACTCAGGTCAGAGCTTCGAACAGGTGTTCACCGCTTTGCGCGAGCGAAAATCCGATCCTCTGGGGCTGGCAGGTTATGGGACGCAGCAGTTCTACACATCGCGTTGGCAGATGAATGCTCACGGGTTCGATCCAGAACAGTCTGGCACCGAGTTCGTCGTGAACATGTTGAAAGAGCGGGTGCAGCAACGAACGTTGCGCATCGCCGGCCGAACCACCGCGACAGAAGTGCTCTTTCAGTTCGTGGACGATTTTGGGCACACCGCCGGCATCGAGCCAGCAAATAAGCTCGAAGTGGGTGCCTTGAGTTACGGCCTAAAGGTTTATTTTCCCACTTGGTATGGGATCGCACTAGGCAAATACCTCGCGCTCCACGGTGATTTTTTTGCGCAAAGCGGAGTATTTCCTCCATTTGAAAGTATCGCGGGGATGCCGCGAGCAGCGCGCCCGACAGACGCAGAAGTGCAACAAAACATTGGAACTCCGCTGAACCGACCCACGTGGGTCCGACCGACAACCTTTGATCTACTGTCCGTGCTCGATGCAATCGACGTGTTACAGGAAGATCAGGTCGCGTCGATCAGCAGGCTATATGGCCAGCGGCTCGCGAAGCCGACGTGGGTCTGCAACGGATTTGCCGCTGGCGAAGGCGAAAAGCGGCTGAGTGTGCTCGTGCAGCACGCAGCCAAAGAATATGAGGAGTTTCTGACGGCGAACCGACTGAAGTTGTCGCGAAAAATGCTAAAGGACGACGTCGCGACAGTCCTTCGATTCGTTCCGCCAACGAAGTCCGGTAACTCCCCGGTAATCGAATACGTCACAGTGTCTCCACGTGGAGGCCTGCCCAGTCTGAGTCTCGCCGCAGAGTGGCATCGTGAAGGTGAGACTGTCACCGTTGAGGGAGTATCGCATTCCTGTGTCGGTTACGGCGGGTTTGTTGCTGATTTTCTTTTCGGCCGCACGCCGCTGTTGAAAACCCTATATGCGCTGCTCGAAAAAGACATCATGGTGTCTTTTGGTGTGCCGGAGTGGACGAGTAATCGCGGACTAACATTGTGATCCATTGGAGATTGTTCAGCGCCAAACAAAGAGACCATCGGTGGCTTTTGACTACGCACTAAGCAGCGCGCGGCGTGCTTCCGACGGGTGAAAGCACACGTATGCCCAGCACCGACGCGGGCGCAAAGTCGCGCTGATTGAGCCGTCACCACGATTTCTTGCTCGGTCGCGAGCATCCCCGGGCGCGGCGGGTGGCCTTGATGGCCGCGGTGATTTGCGTCGCGGTCAGCTTGTCCGCGCCGGTGGCGGTCGCGCGGAGTCGAACCTGATCGAGCGAAACGATCGCCATGCTGTCGATCGCGAGCTTTTCGAGTTCGCGACCCAAGCCGCTCACCGGTTCCCCGCTGGGGCCGGCGTTTCGTTGTGAGCGGTAAGACTTCATCGCGCACGCTCACCCCGACACCGAGATATCCTTCAAGTCCGCCCGCGCCGCGGCGTAGCTCGTGGCGTAGGCGAGGGCACGTGGGTCGGGTTGTTTTTTCCAGTGTTCGCAGGCCGTGCGGTAGAGTTCCGGCCACCAGTTGTGGTGGGCGGTGCGGCCGTCGGCCTTGTAGGCGTTCCAATCGATGAGGACCTTTGACCAGTTCTTGTCGCCATACTCGATCGCTTCCTTTGCCGACTTGAAGTTGTTCACGAACCAGTCGCGGCCGATGCGGGCGTGCAGCACCTCGTCGGCCCAGTCGAAATCCTGGCAGAGCGCGGAAAACGGATCGCCGGACTGCGTGGCGATTTCCCATTCGTAGCGTTTGCCGGTCCTGGGCATGAGGCCCTGCTCGATGAAGTAGAGCACGGCGTGGCGCTCGAGCGGG
>JANXSC010000423.1 GCA_025352845.1 Opitutaceae bacterium | reverse complement strand
TCGCACGAGCCAAAGTCTCACGACTTCGGCTACCCGGC
This sequence comes from Opitutaceae bacterium, assembly GCA_025352845.1. Classification (GTDB taxonomy): domain Bacteria; phylum Verrucomicrobiota; class Verrucomicrobiia; order Opitutales; family Opitutaceae; genus ER46. The sequence goes on along the minus strand of JANXSC010000423.1, from coordinate 30,246 downwards.
GGCCAGTGGACAGGGTTTTTCGGATAGGTTCTAAGCCACCATGGACACATTTTCCTGGCAGCTCGGGCTGGCTCTCGTCCTCGCAGTGGGAATCAACGGCTGGATTATCCGCATCTTTTACCGGCGGCTGCGCGATCAGGTGCTGCTCGGCGGCATCGCGGTGTTCTTTCTGATGCAGTGCCTGTGGCTGGCGTCCTACCTGATTCTTGTCGGCTCAACCCTCATCCAAATCGGACCGGAGGTGGCGCTGAATTTCAACGACGCGCCGTTCGCCATCGTGCTGGGCCAGACGATTATTCCACTGGTGGCGCTGCTCTGCGGCTGGCTGTGCAGCAGCCCAAAAAATCCCGGCACGCTGGTGCTGCTGGAGCAGGTCAACCGGCAGCGCATTCCCGCGTTCGAATTTGTCCTCAGTGCGTTTGCCGTGGGACTGATGCTCTATTTTGTCGGCACGGTGTTCGTGCGGGTCCCATTCCTGACGCCGGCGATTATCTACTTCCACCTGTCGTTTTTCATGACGCCGCTGCTGATCGGGCTGTGCTGGCGCCGGTATCGGGTGGCGACGGCGATTTTTGCCGGCGCGATGATCATCGGCGGACTGTTCGCGCTCTCCGCCGGATCGAGGTCGCTGCTGTTTTTGCCGATGGTATTTTTTGGCCTCGGGGCTTGGTTCACGTTGCAGCGACGGTCGCGTGCGTGGGCCGCGGTGATCGCTTTGGTGCTGGTGGTGCCGGCATTCTATGTCAGCGCGCGCATGGAAAATGTGCGCAAGGAAGGCACGACCGATTTCGAGCGCGATGTGCTGGGACGGGCGAGCGAGATGCGGCGCCTGATGGGAGACTCGACGGGCCGCGACAACGTCGTCTCGACGCTCGCGCGCGGCGTCGAGCGGATGATCATGTGGTGCAATTTCGTCTCGCTGGACCTGTCGCCCGAGCGCGTGCCGTTCCGCGGCTGGGGCGATTTCGGCACGGAGCTGCGCTACACGAACCAGTCAACGCTTTTTCGGGATGCCAACGAGCACCTCGACGAAAGCCTCGAGCGTGAGTTTGGCCTGGGCACCGCGCGCATCTACGGTTTCTCCGTCTCGGTCGGCGGCACGGTGCCGTTTCCGCTGCTGGCCGACGGGTGGTCGCGCGGCGGGATCGCGGGGGTGGTGCTGCTGGCGGGAATTCTCTGCGGCCTGTGGGGCATGGCGGAGCGCCTCATCCGCCAGGTGTTTCGTGACCAGCCGCACTTCGTGCTCGCGCTGCTGGCGATTCTGCTGAGCTCGTCCTACGACAAGATGAGCGTTTATGGTTTCTCCTACAATCTGCGCTATCTGATGATGCAGGTGTTGCTGTGGGGTGGTTTCTTTTATCTGGCGGGCAAGTTTTTATTCACCGCCAAGGTCGCGCCGCCGGACGAGATTCCGTCGCGCCTCAAACGTCACTGATCCGATCATGCTGCGCCCGCGCATCGTCTTTGCCTGTGAGTCCCTCGTGGCGGGAAACGGCGGCATCGCCCGCGTCGATCGGATGATTGCGCGCGTGCTGGGGGAAAACGCGACGGGGCGCGCCCCCGAGTTTCACGTCTTCTCGGACACCGCGGCGGTGGCGGCGGATGGTGCGACCTCGCACCCGCGCCGCTGCTACGGTGGATCGCGCATCCGGTTTTCCCTGGGGTTGTGGCGGGCGATGTTGCGCCCGGGGTGGTTCATCTACGACGCGGCTTATTACGCGAAAATCCATCGCCCCATCCTGCCCCCGTGGCGGCGGCCGTTGATGATTTTTCTCCACGGTATCGAGGTCTGGGAAAACGCGCGGCGGGGGAGCATCGCGGCGTGCCGGCGCGCCGATCTGCTGGTGGCCAATTCCCATCATACCCGCGATCGGGCGGAGAAATGCCACGGCGGGTTTGGTCGTGCGCGCGTCTGTTGGCTGGGGACCGAGAGTTCGACGGCGGATGAGCCGGCAGCCGGCCCGGCCGCGCGAGCGCCGGTGGTGCTGGTCGTGGGGCGAATGCAGCCGCGCGAGGATTACAAGGGGCATCGCGAGCTGATCGAGGCGTGGCCCGACGTGTTGGCCCGGCATCCCCAGGCGCGGCTGGAAATCGTGGGCCGCGGCGGACTGGTGCCGCAGCTCAAGCAACTGGCGCAGGAGCGGCGGGTGGTGCCACGCGTCGATGTTCTCGGCTTCGTGCCCGAAGCCGAACTCGCGGCGCGCTATCGCGCGGCCGCCGTGTTTGCCCTGCCGAGCCGCGGCGAGGGGTTTGGCCTCGTCTATATTGAAGCGATGCGACACGGGCTGCCGGTCATCGCCTCGGTGCATGACGCCGGGGCGGAGGTGGTCGAATCCGGCCGCACCGGCTTGCTCGCCAATCTCGACCAGCCCGGCGATCTCGCGGGCAAACTGTGCCGGTTGCTGGATCGTCCCGACGAGGCGCGGCGCATGGGACTCGCCGGGCAGGAGCGGTGGCGGCGCGATTTCACCTTCGACGCGTTTCGCCGGAGATTTGGACAGGTGCTGGACGAATTTATTCAGCCGGGCGGATCCACGTTGCCGTGAAAATGAAAACCGCCCCGGCCTTTTCCTTCATTACGGCGACCTACCAGTGCGCCGCGTATCTGCAGCGCTGCCACTGGTCGCTAACCCGCCAGACGATTTCGGACTGGGAGTGGGTGGTGGTCGATGATGCCTCGACCGATGGCACGGCCGAGTTGATCGCGCGATTGGGCGACGCGCGCATCCGCTACCATCGTTTCGGGAAAAATCAGGGCCGCGGCGTGGCGCGCAATTTTGCGTTGCAGCAAGCGAGGGGGCGATGGCTGGCGGTGCAGGATGCCGACGACTTCTCCTTGCCCGGGCGGCTGGCGCGGGCGGACGAGGCCCGTGCGCAGGGTTTCGATTTTCTCTGCTCGGCCTTGGTGCTCATCGATTATGATTATCGCGTCACCGGGGTGCGCGGAGTTTCGGAGCACACGCAGCCCCGGAGTTTTCCGCATGCGACGCTGTGCGGGGAAGCGAGCTTGTTGCGCGCGATCGGTTATCCCGCCCATCGCTGGGCGGAGGATCAGACGATGGTCCTGACGATGGCCAACACGCGGCGCGGCCGCTGGTGCCAGGAGCCCCTCTACGCCTACCACGAGAATGCGAGCATCGGCCCAGTCAGCGCGTTTTGGAGCCAGCACTATGCGCTGAAACAATGGCGCACGTTGACGCGGCAGGGAGTGTTGCCGCGGAGTCTGGCGCTCGGGCGGGCGAGGCTGGCGCGATATTTCAAAATGATCGGGCTGCTGCCGTTCCTCCCCTTTCCCAAGGCGTATCGCCGGACCCTCGCCCTGCGCGCGAACCATGGCGCCGGCGCCATCGATGAAGCCGGCCGCGTCTTCATCGCCGAGTGTGCGCGGCGTTTTCCGCGGCCGGATGCCACCGCTTTCCATGGTTCGTAAACGCATCTGTCTCGTCTGCGCGGAGCCCGCGACCTTCGATGCGTTTCTCGCGCCGCACGCGGCGCGACTGGGTGCGGACTGCGCGGTGTCGGTCGTGGCGAACGGCCGGCCGCGCACCGCGGCCTCCGTGCAAGCGAGTTTTTATTCGGTGCCACTGGCGCGAAGCATCAGTCCGTTCCGCGATCTGGCGGCGCTGTGGCAGTTGGTGCGGTTGTTTCGGGCCGAGCGTTTCGATGCGGTGCATTCGTTCACGCCGAAGGCCGGCCTGATTGCAATGATGGCGGCGCGGCGGGCCGGCGTTCGTGTTCGCGTGCATACCTTCACGGGTCAGGTGTGGGCGACGAAACGCGGACTGGCACGGTGGTTTTTGCAGCAACTAGATCGGCTCATGGTGCGCCGCGCGACGCACCTGCTGGCGGACAGCCCGTCGCAGGCGGAGTTTCTAGTCGCGGCGGGGATCGTGTCGCGCACCCGTATCTCCGTGATTGGCGATGGCTCGATCTGTGGCGTGAATCTTAATCGCTTCAAACCCGACGCAGTGGCGCGGCGCGAGGTGCGGGCGGAACTGGGCGTCGCGGCTGAGGCGCGGTTGTTTCTTTTTCTGGGGCGGCTGAAACGCGACAAGGGCGTGGGCGAGCTTGCGCACGCGTTTCGCGAATTGGCCGCAACGCACGCCCCCGTGCATCTGGCGTTCGTCGGAGCCGACGAGGAAAATTTGCAATCCGAGCTGAAGGCCACGCTCGCCACGTGCGCTGATCGCGTCCGCTTCGTCGGTGTGACGGCTCAACCCGAGCGATATCTCGCCGCCGCCGACGTGCTGTGCCTGCCGAGTCACCGCGAAGGATTTGGCAACGTAATCATCGAGGCGGCGGCGTGTGGCTGTCCGGTGGTGGCCTCAAGGATCTACGGGGTGACGGATGCGGTCGATGAAGGCCACACCGGCCTATTGCATCCGCCGCGCGATGTCGCGGCGCTCACGGAATGCCTGGCGCGTTGCGCCACGGATCGCGGACTCGTGGGGCGGCTGGGCAGTGCCGCGCGCGCGCGCGCCGAGCGGCTCTTTTCCGAGCGACGCGTGACGGACGGGCTCGCGGAATTTTATGCGGGCATTTTCCCACCCGACCGCAAATCCTGATTTTCCCTCCATGGATTCCGAACTCATCCGCGTGATCGACGAAGTGCGCGCCAACAAAAAGCAACCGCCCGTGACCGGTGTTTCCCATGCCACGCGACTGCGCGAAGATTTCGGTTTCACGTCCCTCGATCTCGCGGAGCTGACGGTGCGGATCGAGGAGCGGTTCGGCGTGGATGTGTTTGCCGACGGGCTCGTGCACACCATCGGCGAGGTGCAGGAAAAAATCGCGCGCGGGCGCCGGACGTGACCACTGCTTCCCAACGAAATTGGCTCGTGGACGGCCGCACCGCCGCGGCTGTGACCTACGCGGAGTTGCTCGCGCAACTCGGCGCGGAGGGCGTGAAATTTTTCCCGCTGTGCCGCCCCGCCTCGACGCGCGAGGCGCTCACGCAGATTGCGACGGTGGTGGCGTGCGATGCCGACCAGGTTCTTTTCGATGCGGATTTCGAAACGCAGGAGGTCGAGTCGCTGGGATTTTCGCTGGCGCAGCTCAACCAACCTGCGGGGGCGGCGCGTTCGGCCCCGCTGACGATGGAGCAACTCTGCCAGCGGTCGGCGGGCGAGTCGCGGGCGCGGCTCGGGCTGTTTACTTCGGGCTCGACCGGGCTGCCGAAACTTGTGTGGCAGACGGTAGCGAATCTCGCCCGCGCGGTGACAGTCTCGCCGCGGCACGGTGCGGCGGTGTGGGCCCTCGCCTATCGGCCCACGCACATCGCCGGCATCCAAGTTTTCCTGCAGGCACTCGCGAATGGATGCCCGCTGGTCGATGTGTGCGGCCTGGAGCGCGCGGAGATTTTTGCGGCGCTGGAGCGGCACGGGGTCACGCACCTCTCCGCGACACCGAGTTTCTACCGGCTGCTGCTCCCCGCGGACCGGACGCTGCCCGGCGTGCGCTCGGTCACGCTCGGCGGCGAGAGCGCCGATGCGCGGCTGATGGAAAAACTCGCGGTGCTATTTCCCAACGCGCGCCTGCACAATGTCTATGCCTCGACCGAGGCGGGCACACTGCTCGTGGCCGATGGCGAGGTGTTTGCGATCGCGCCGGGATTGGAAGGCAGGGTGGAGATCCACGATGGAACCATGCGGGTGCATCGCAGCCTGCTCGGCGAATTCACCGCCGGCGCGCCGGCGGGCGAGTGGTATGATACGGGCGACACCGTTGAGGTGGTCAGCGCGCGCCCGCTGCGTTTCCGAATCGTCGCGCGGGCGCGCGATTGGATCAATGTCGGCGGGAGCAAGGTGAACCCGCACGAAGTCGAATCCGTGCTCGAGGCGCATCCGGCGGTGGCGCGCGCGCGGGTGTTTGGCCGGAAAAATTCCGTGCTCGGGCAGCTGCTCTGTGCGGAGGTCGTGGCCCGCGGCGCGGTGCCGGCCGAGGCCGACCTGCGGGAATTTGCCGGTGCGCAATTGCAACCGTTCAAGGTTCCCCGGATGTTCCGCTTCGTGGATCAGATCGCAGCGACCCGCACTGGCAAACTTTCGCGGCTATGAGCAAAAATATCCTTATCACCGGCGTCTCGCAGGGGCTCGGCCTCAGCGTGGCACGCGCGGTCCTCGCCGCCGGGTGGAACATCTATGGCGTGAGCCGCCGGCTCTCGCCGGAGTTCGCGGAACTGCAACGCGGGTTGCCCGGGCGCGTGCATTTCCACGCCTTCGATCTCGGGCGGGTGGATGCGGTGAAGGAGGAGTTGTTCGGAAAATTTCTCTCCTTCGACGTGCCGCTGCACGGCTTCGTGAACAACGCCGCGCTCGCCTACGACGATCTCGTTTCCAATCTCGATGCGGCGCGGCTGCGCGCGATGTATGACGTGAACGTCTTCGCGCCGATGATGATCACCAAGCACGTGATCCGGCACATGCTGCTTAAGCAGGTGGCGGGCTCGCTCGTGCACATCTCGTCGATTAGCGCGCACACCGGCTACAAGGGCCTCGCGATGTATGCCTCGACGAAGGGCGCGCTGGAGGCGTTTTCTAAAAACACGGCGCGCGAGTGGGGTGAGCGCGGCATCCGCTCGAATTGCGTGGTGGCCGGTTTCATGGAGACGGCGATGAGCGCCACGCTCACGGCGGAGCAGCGCGAAAAAATTTTCCGCCGCAACGCGCTCAAAGCCGCGACGCGCCCGGAGTCGGTCGCGGCGACCGTGGTTTATCTGCTCGGCGACGGAGCGGCGTCCGTGACTGGGCAAAATCTTTTCGTGGACGCCGGGACAATCTAACCATGGGCGCATTGCCAAAACTCGTCATCATTGGTGCCGGCGGCTTCGGGCGCGAGGTGTTCGCCTGGGCCGAGCAATCGGTGCAGATGGGCCGTGACTGGGAGATCAAGGGCTTCATCGACGACAACCTCGACGCGCTGGCCAAGCGCCCTTCGCCGGGAAAACTCCTCGGCAAAATCGCCGATCACCAGCCGGCGGTGGACGAGGTGTTCATCTGCGCGCTCGGGGTGCCGGCGGTGAAACGAAAAATTTCCGAACTCATTCTGGCGCGCGGCGGGAAATTTGCGCGCGTGATTCATCGCTCGGTGGTGCTCGGGCACGAGGTGGAATTGGCCGACGGCGTGATTCTCTGCCCGAACGCCGTCGTCTCCGCGAACAACCGGCTCGGCCGTGGCGTGGTGGTGAACCTCAACTCCACCGTCGATCACGATGCGGAGGTCGGCGACTGGACCCAGATCAACTGCCACTGCGATCTCACCGGCGGCGTGATCGTCGGGCGCGAGGTTTGGTTTGGCAGCCACGTGGCGATCGCGCCGGGCGTGCGGGTGGGGGATGAGGCGTATCTCGGGACGGGCACGGTAATTTTCCGCGATGTGGAGCCGAAGGCGAAAATGTTTGGCGTGCCGGCGCGGCGCATCGAATGAACTTTCCCGCCTGATGAAATCGCGGCTGGTCCTAATCGTGGCATCGGCGGTGCTAATCGCGGGCGGCGCACTCCAGTTCGTGCGGTTGCGCGACATGAGCGACGGCGATCGCGCGCGGCCGAGTCAGCCGGTGGACTTGAAGCGGCGCATCCCCGCGAGCCTCGCGGGCTGGACGGTGCGAGACGAGCCGCTCGGGCCGAACGAGAGCGTGCGCAGCGTGGTCGAGCGCACGCTGAACTACGACGACTATGTTTACCGCCTCTATCGCCGCAACGGAGTGACGGTGGGAGTTTATGTCGCGTATTGGGCGCCGAGCCGGATGCCGGTGCAAAAAGTCGCCTCGCACACGCCCGACCGCTGTTGGACGGAAAATGGCTGGACGTGTTTGGAGAGTCGTTGCCAGGAAAAGATCGCGACGCGCAACACCGCACTGCGGGCGGCGCAGTGGCGGCTGTTTCGCGCGCCGGGCGTGAGCGAGCATCAGGAGCATGTGCTCTTCTGGCATCTCGTCGGCTCGCGGCTCTACGACTACGGCGAGCGATTCAACACGAGTCCCGGGCTCGTGCGGTGGTGGCGCGATGCGGTCTCGTATGCGCTGTCGGGCAGTGAGGAGCAGTATTTCATTCGCGTGACGAGCACGGTGCCTTTTGAGCGGCTTGCCGGAGAGGCCGGCTGGCACGAATTGCTCACGGCCCTCGCCAAACTCGGCCTCGCGGCACCCGGAGAAGTCTAACGCGCCTCGCGCGCCCGAAAATTTTTGTTCCGAATCCCCATGCCCAACACCAAACCCCGCGTTTACCTGTCTTCGCCGCACATGGGAGGCGACGAATTGCGGCTCGTGACCGAAGCCTTCGCGTCGAACTGGATCGCGCCGCTTGGGCCGCACGTCGATGCGTTCGAGCAGGAGTTCGCCGCGCGCGTGGGCACGGCCTACGCGGCGGCGCTTTCCTCGGGCACGGCGGCGCTGCACCTCGCGATGCGCTGGCTGAACCTGCAGCCCGGCGACGAGGTGATTTGTCCGACGCTGACGTTTTCGGCGACGATCAATCCCGTGCTCTACGAGCGGGCGAGGCCCGTGTTCGTCGATTGCGAGGAGCAGTCGTGGAACATGGCGCCCGCGCTCCTCGCCGAAGCCGTCGAGGATCGGATCAAGCGCGGACGGCGGCCGAAGGCGGTCATCCTTGTGCACATCTACGGGCAGAGCGCCGACATCGCGCCGATCGCGGCGACGTGTGCGCGCCACGGCATCCCTTTGATCGAGGATGCGGCCGAGGCGCTCGGCGCAACCTATGGCGGCAGGGCCCCGGGATCGTTTGGGCTGTGCGGCGTGCACTCCTTCAACGGCAACAAAATCATCACGACCTCCGGTGGTGGCATGCTCGTCTCGAACAACGCGCAGCTGATCGAGAAGGCGCGTTATTGGGCGACGCAGGCGCGCGATCCCGCGCCGCACTACCAGCACTCGGAACTCGGTTTCAATTACCGCATGAGCAACGTCCTCGCGGCGATCGGCCGCGGGCAGTTGCGCGTGCTCGACGAACGCGTGCGGGCGCGGCGGGCGAATTGCGAAGTATATCGCCGGGCCTTCGCCGACGTGCCGGGGATCACGTTCATGCCCGAGGCGCCGTGGGGCCGCAGCACGCGCTGGCTGACCTGCCTCCAAATCGACCCGATCGCGTTTGGGGCGGATCGGGAGGTGGTGCGGCTGGCGCTGGAAGCGGAGAACATCGAGGCCCGGCCCGTTTGGAAGCCGATGCACTTGCAGCCGGTCTTTGCCGGTTGCGAAACTTACGGGGGCGGTGTGGCGGAGCGGCTCTTCGAGCGCGGGCTCTGTCTGCCGTCCGGTTCCAACCTGCAACCGATGGATCTGGAGCGGGTGGTCGTGGCGGTGAAGGCCGTTGCGAAGCGGAGGTAAAAATCGGGGATTTTCCCGCCGCGCTGCGGCGATTACTTAAGGATTGCTCGCCACGGCCGACCGCCACCCGTGCAAATGGCAGGACGCGCGATGCTGAAACGTTCGTTCGACCTCATCGCGGTGATTGTCACCGCGCCACTGTGGGTTCCCTTGCTGGGAATCGTGGCGCTGCTCGTGCGCATCAGGTTGGGCTCGCCCGTTTTTTTCCACCAACCGCGGCCGGGACTCGGCGCGCAGATTTTTGAATTGGTGAAGTTTCGTTCCATGCGGGAGGCGATCGATGCGGGCGGGCAGCCGTTGACCGATGCGCAGCGGCTCACGTCGTTCGGCCGCTGGCTGCGATCGACGTCGCTCGATGAGCTGCCGGAACTCTGGAACGTGTTGCGCGGCGACATGAGTCTCGTCGGGCCGCGCCCGCTGCTCGTGCAATATCTGGCGCGGTATTCGCCGCGCCAGGCGCTGCGGCATGAGGTGCGGCCCGGGCTGACCGGCCTCGCGCAGGTGATGGGCCGCAACGGGCTCACGTGGGAGGAAAAATTCGAGTGGGATGTGCGCTACGTGGAAACGCACGGATTCTGGCGTGATTTGAAAATCATGGTTCTCACGATCAAAGCCGTGCTCACGCGCGACGGCGTGAACGCCGAGGGCGAGGCGACAATGCCGGAGTTCAACCCCGGGGTGCCACCCCGTCAGCCTTCGCACTGATGATTCCGGCCGCTCACAATCCCCTGGTCGACTGGTCGCAGAACCGCCGCACGGTGATTCTCGCGCTGCTCTACGCGGCGGTGATCGCGGCGAGCTTTTACCTGGCCTACGAAATCCGCTTCGAGTTCATCGTCCCCGATTCCTACCAGCAGGAGCGCCTGCGCCTGCTCACTTTGGTCGTGGGCGTGAAGCTCGTGGCGCTCGTTCTCACGCGCCAGCTCGGGAGTATGATGACCTACTTTAGCATTCCGGATCTGCTGCGGCTGATCTGGGCGATGCTCGCCGCCAGCGCCGCGCTGCTCTTCATCCGTTTCATCGGCTTGATCGATGTCTCGCCGCCGCGCGGCGTGGTGCTGACGGATTTTATGCTCTGCCTCGGCGCGCTGTGTCTCGGGCGCATCGGCACGCGGCTGTATCGCGAACGGCTCAGCGGCGCGAAACGCGCGATCACCGGCGCCCCCGAGCAGCGCATCGCGATCATCGGCGCGGGCGATGCGGGTGCGTCACTCGCGAAGGAATTTATCAACGCGCCTTCGCGGGGGTTCCGCCCGGTGGTGTTTTTCGACGATGATCCGGAGAAACACGGCAAGCGGGTGCATGGCCTCCCGGTGATCGGCCGCCCGGAGGCGATCGACGATGCGCGGCACGGGGTCGCCTTTTCGAAGGCGATCATCGCGATGCCCTCGGCCCCGGCCAAGCGCGTGCGCGAGATCGTCACGCTCTTTGCGCAGCGCGGCATGAAGGTGGAAACGCTGCCGTCGCTGGAGGAACTCGCCTCCGGACGCGTGAAGGCGACGCGTATCCGGCCCGTGGAGGTCGAGGATCTGTTGGGCCGCGAGGCGGTGAATCTCGATGCGGCCGGCATCCGGCAGCGGATCGAGGGGCGCTGCATCATGGTGACGGGGGCGGGCGGCAGCATCGGCAGCGAACTGTGCCGGCAAATGGGCGCGTTGCATCCGAAGCGGCTGCTGCTCGTCGAGCAGAGCGAGGCCGCGCTGTTCGTCGCCGAGCAGGAGCTGAACGAGCTGGGCTTCGGCGGCGTGATGGTCGCGCTGGTGGGCGACATCCTCGACCGCGAACGGATGGAGTTTATTTTTGGCCGCTACCGCCCGGAGGTCGTGTTCCACGCGGCAGCGCACAAACACGTTTATCTGATGGAGCGCCAGCCCGCCGAGGCGATCCGCAACAACGTGCTCGGCACGCGACAGCTCGCGGGCATCGCGGCGGCGCACGGCGTGGATGCCTTCGTGCTCATCTCGACCGACAAGGCGATCAATCCGACAAGCGTGATGGGGGCGACGAAGCGGCTCGCGGAAATTCAGCTTATGGCGATGGCGGCTTCGACCGAGCCCGTGACCAAAGAGGGTAAGATGACCACCGACGGTTGGAAACCGGCGAAGACAAAATTCATGGCGGTGCGCTTTGGCAATGTGCTCGGCTCCTCGGGCAGCGTCGTGCCGATTTTCCGAAAACAAATCGCCGCGGGCGGGCCCGTGACGGTCACGCACCCGGACGTGACGCGTTATTTCATGACGATCCCCGAGGCGGTCGGCCTCGTGCTGCAGAGCTTCGTGCTCGGGAATGGCGGGGAAATCTTCGTCCTCGATATGGGCCAGCCGGTGAAGATCGTGGACCTCGCGCGTCAGATGATCGAGTTGAGCGGCCTGCGGCTCGGCCACGACATCGAGATCAAGTTCACCGGCCTCAAGCCCGGCGAAAAACTTTTCGAGGAGCTGCGGCACCGGACCGAAAGCCACGCGCCGACGAACCACCCGCGCGTGATGCGCTTCACGAGCAATGCGATGTTCAGCGAGTCGGACATCCGCGAACTGGAGCGGCGGCTCTACGAGCTGGATGCCAACCAGCTCAAAGCGATCCTGAAGCGGCTCGTGCCGGAATACACGCCCTTCCTCGAATGAGGGAGCGCTGTGGTCGCGTTAGGTTTTTTCCCCGAAGCGCGCCCACAGCGCGGCGGCGGCCCAGAGCACGCACCACGTGATGAGGATCGCGGGACATTGAAACGGAAAATCCCACCACGCACCGGTCAGAGTCAGCAGGACGCCCGCGATGGCGGCTAGGCTGACCGGGTTGCGCCAGAAGCGATCGTGCCACAGCCGCCGGGTCCAATAGCCGCCGGCGAGGAGGAGCAGGCCCGTGCCGACGGCCCCCAGTTCGATGGGAAATTGCACGAGATCGTTGTGGGCGTGTTCCCAGTAGCGCTGCTCGCCGTTGGACACGAGGAGGTCCAGATGCCGCGCCTGATAAACCGTGAAGAGAAAACGGAAACTCCCCGCGCCCACGCCCCGCACCCAATGATCGTTGAGCATTTCCAACGCCGCCGTGGTGGCGAGTTGGCGCGAGTGGAGCGCGGTGTCCTGCTGCGTGAGACCCCTGAGCAGACGACTGAGCGCGTTGTCGAAGCGGAGGGCAAAAACGCCGGCGGCCAGAAAGGCCCCGAAGACGAGGAGCATGGCCGCCGTGACAATGGGCCGGCGCGCGGCGCGCGGCGCGCGCCATTGTTGAAAGGCAAAGGCCGCGGCCCCGCTGAAGACAAGGCCCACCATTGCCACCGTCGCGCCCCGGGCGAGACTCGCGATGACGCCCGCCGCGATGCAGATCGCGCAGAACAAAAACACCACGCTAGGATCGGATTTTTCGAGCCGGCGCATCCCGCGCACGTGATACCAACCCGCGAGGCCACCGGCGACCGCCAGCGTGAGGATCAGGTAGGCCCCTGCGTGATTTTTGTAGATGAAGCTGGAGAACGACCAGAGGCTCGGCGAGATGACGACCGAGAAAATTTTTCCGTTGCCGAGCTTCTGTTGCAACACGCCGAACAGCGCGAGCAACGTGCCGTTGAGCGCCACGATGATCAGCAGATGGCGGAGCGTGCGCCGCCGCGTGAACGCGATCCAGATCGTGCAGACCGTGAGCCACGCGGAGGCGTAGATAAGCAGCAGGCGCCACGGGTTCCAGTTCTCGAACGGCGCACTCACCCCCGTGGGCAGGCACGCGCAATGCGGAATCGCCGCCATCCACCAGTTTTTCCCGTCGGTGCGATAGGCCCACGCGGGATTCAAGCCCTGCGCCGCCACATAGGCGAGCAGCGCGAGTCCGATCCAAAAAATGGGAAATCGGATCAGCTTGGGCCAGGGCTGGAGGCGAAAAGGTTCTGTCGCGGTGTGCTCGCCAGTGTAGTCGCGCGGCAACAGCGCGAGCGCGATGCCGACCAGCGCCAGTGCGGCGCTGATGAATTGCGCCCACGGCCGCATGGTGCCGAGCGCCCACGGAAGAAACACGAGATGGATCGCGACAATCGCCAGCACGGCCCGTTCGGCGGGGTGTGTTTTCACCCGGCGCGGTTGCGCGCGGAATTCCGCCAGCGGGCGCTGCCGCGCCGAGTAGTCGGGCGCTGGCTCGTCGGCTTGGTCGTCAGGTCGCGGGGGCACTGGCGCGACGCTGTGGAATCACCCTGGTGCCTCAAGCGTTTCCCTCAGCGATGCGCGTGAATGGTCAAGGCGGCCGCCGGCGCGTGGGTTTATTTCCTCCGGCCGGGCCAGGTTTCCGGCCGCGTCCAGAACGCGTCCTCCCGTCCGCCGTAGTAGTCGTGCAGCACGTCGTCCATGACGCGGCTCGTGCGCCGGGCGGTTTCGCCGGTGCTCGGGCAGACTCCGCGCCCGAGCAAGTCGTCGACGATCGTTTGGATGAGCGGTTGGGCGACGTGCGGCGGATGTTCGCAGGCGAGAGTGCGAATACCGGCGGCGGTCTCGATCGCCACCGGGCCCGCGTCGAAAACGGGAAACTCGATTTGTCCCTCGGTGCCGGTGATGCAGAAATTATCGCGATGCACGCCCGCGGCAAAATTCCATGTGGCCGCACCAGGGATGCCCTCCTCCGTGCGGAACGACATCGCGACGGTATCCTCCGGTGTGTAGTCCGAGGCGAAATTGGCGGCGGTCCCGGCCACATCGCGCAGCGGGCCGAAAAAGAAATCCATCAGGTCGAGTGTGTGCGAACCGACATCGAGAAAATGCCCGCCACCCGCCACCGTGGCGTCGATGCGCCAGCCAGCGTCCTTTCGGTGAAACGGCTCCACTTGCAGATACCGCACGCCCGTCACGCGGCCGATAGCGGCTTGCTCGAGCAGTTCCTTCACCAATAGGAAGCGCGGCAACCGGCGCCGATAGTAGGCGACGAAGAGCGGCAGGCGCGCCGCGGCAAAGGCGCGCACCATCGCGTCGCACTCGGCGGTGTGGCGTGCCATGGGTTTTTCGACGTAGGCGGGTTTGCCGGCGGCCGCGACCTTGAGGGCGCAGGCGAGATGAGCGTCGGGCGGTGTCGCGATGTAAACTGCATCCACCTCCGGATCGGCGATCAGCGCGTCGGCGCTGTCATACCAACGCGGCACGCCGTGACGTTTGGCGTAGTCGGCGGCGCGGGTGGCATCGCGGCGCATCACGGCGACGAGCGCGGAGCCGTTCGCGAGCTGAAATCCCGGCCCGCTTTTAACTTCGGTCACATCGCCGCAACCGATGATGCCCCAGCGCACGAGAGTTCGATCTCGAAAAAGACCGGAAGCTAGGACGGGCGGAACAATGGGGAAACACTCCATGTTGCCCATACTCATGGTGAGCTGCGGATGCCTGTCGATAGTCAGGCCGATCAGAGCGGGGTTCGTGTTGCTCTGGCGGTGGGTGGTGCGGCGCGAAGCGCGGGCGGTGTCGCGTGATGGCGGGCGCTGAGGCGCGGCTGGTCCCGGTGTCACGGGCTCGAAGGGGCAAAGCTTTGTCCGGAACATGTGGATGCTGCGGGGGAGCGGATCGGTTGGGTCCGGGAAAGAGAAATTTCTATTTGCAGACGGATGGCGGATTTTTCTGGGTAAAAACGAAAGTTTGGGTGGACAGGCACGCGCTTCATGTGAATCGCTCTTGTCGGACTTTCTTGTGGCTACCCTTACCCTCGTGATTTTTCTGGCGCTGGCTGTGGCGTGTTTGACGACCTTGATCGTCGCCACCCGAACGGCGTCCGAGGGATTTGAAGACGATGTGGGTTTCCATCGCGTGAAAGTGCCGCAGGCCTTGGCCCCGGAAGAAAGCGACAAACGGAGTTAACCCGCGCGGGTGGCTGATGGTGGGTCGGGGCGGTGGCTCGTGCGGGAATCTTGACCGCGATGGGTTTTGCGTGTCCCACAGACCATGAAAATCAAGTCGGCGGAATTTTTTCAGAGCGCGCCCGACCTGAAATCTTGCCCGCCGTGGGCGCGGGCGGAGTTTGCCTTTATCGGGCGGTCCAACGTGGGAAAATCCTCGCTGATCAACCTGATCACAGAGCGGCGCGACTTGGCGAAGGTGTCGGACACGCCCGGGAAGACGCAGCTGATCAATTTTTTTGTCGTGAACGAAAACTGGAGCCTCGTGGATTTGCCCGGCTACGGTTACGCGAAGGTCACGAAGGAGCAGCGCTACGGGTTCAATCAGGCAGTGGCGGACTTTCTTGAGAAGCGAAAGAACCTGCGCATGGCGTTCGTCCTGATCGATTCGCGGCTGCCCCCGCAGGCGATCGATGTGGAGTTTCTGACGTGGCTGGGAAATTGCGTGGTGCCGTTTGCGCTCGTCTTCACCAAGACGGACAAGATTTCGGCGACGCAGGTCCGCGCGAACATCGACGCGATTATGCAGGCGGTGCGAGGTCTGGATCGGGTGTCGCCGCAGATTTTTATCACGTCGGCCAAGACCAAGGCGGGGCGGGGCGAAATCCTGCGTTTTATCGAGGCGACCCTGGGCGGGGCGGAAAAATGAGGCCGGAGCGAACAAGCCGAGCTTGAGTCGGTGGTGTCAGGAGGTTCGATTCTCGGCCGATGGCGAACCACCCCACCACGCAAGGCGCGCGCGAGCACACCTACGATGCGATCGTCATCGGTTCGGGTATCAGCGGCGGTTGGGCGGCAAAGGAGCTGTGTGAAGCCGGCCTGCGCACGCTCGTGCTCGAGCGCGGGCGCGACGTGCAACACCTGAAGGATTATCCGACGGCACTGAATAATCCCTGGGACTTGCCGCACCGCGGGCGGCTGCCGCACACCACGGTGCGCGACAATCCGATCGTGCAGCGCTGCTATGCGTTCGACGAAGCGACGGAGCATTTTTTTGTGAAGGATGCGGAGCATCCGTATGTGCAGGAGAAACGGTTCGACTGGATTCGCGGCTATCAGGTCGGTGGGAAGTCGCTCATCTGGGCGCGGCAGACGCAGCGCTGGAGTCGTTTCGATTTCGAGGGTGCGGTGCGCGATGGCATCGCCGACTGGCCGATCGGTTATGACGATCTCGCTCCGTGGTATTCGCACGTGGAGAAATTTGTCGGCATCAGCGGTAACCGCGACGGGGTCGAGACGCTGCCCGACGGCGAGTTCCTGCCGCCTTGGGAAATGAACGACGTCGAGCAACACGCGCGGGGGAAAATCATGGCGGCGTTTCCCGGGCGAAGCGTGGTGCAGGGGCGTTGCGCGCATCTGACCGAGCCACAGCCCGTGCACCTGGAGCAGGGGCGCGGAAAATGCCAGGCGCGCAACCTGTGCTACCGGGGCTGTCCCTTTGGCGGATATTTTTCGTCGAATTCCGCCACGCTCCCGTGGGCCGCGCGCACCGGCAAACTCACCGTCCGGCCGCATTCGGTGGTCGAGTCGATTTTGCACAGCGATGCATCCGGACGCGCGAGTGGCGTGCGCGTGGTCGATGCGCAGACGAAACAGGCGACAGAATTTTTTGCACGGGTGATTTTCGTCAACGCCGCGTGCCTCAACACCAACCTGATCTTGCTGAACTCAAAATCGCGGCGTTTCCCGGCGGGTTTGGGCAATGACTCGGGGCTGTTGGGGCGCTACGTGGCTTTCCACAACTACCGCGGGAGCCTGCGGGCGGAAGCGGAGGGTTTTGCCGATTCCTACTATTCCGGCCGGCGGCCGACGCAGCCGATGATGCCAAATTTCCGCAATGTGCGGAAGCAGGAGACGGATTTTCAGCGCGGCTACATGGTTTTTTTCAGCGCTTCGCGCCCCGGCTGGACGCAGGGTAATTCGACTCCGGGAGTCGGTGCGGCCTTCAAGGAAAAAATCACGCGGCCGGGCCCGTGGGGCATCTCCATGATGATGCAGGGCGAAACCGTGCCCCGAAAAGAAAACCACGGGCGCCTCTCAACCGATCGGGTCGACGCGTGGGGCGTGCCGCAGCTCGTCACCTCGATCGACTACCACGACAACGACGTGAAGCTGATGCGGGATTTTTTGCAGCAGGGTGAAGAAATGCTGGCGGCGGCGGGGGCAAAAAAAATTACCAAGAATGACGACAAGCGGGCGCCCGGTTTGGATATCCACGAAATGGGCGGCGCCCGTATGGGCCGTGACCCGAAGGTGTCGCTCCTTAATCGTTGGAACCAACTGCACTCGTGTCCCAATGTTTTCGTGACCGACGGCGCGTGCATGGCTTCGACTGGCACGCAGAATCCGTCGCTCACGTTCATGGCGATTACCGCCCGCGCGGCGGATCATGCGGTCGATGAACTCAAACGCGGCAGCCTATGAACCGTCGCGACGCTATCCGCCACTCAAGCCTGCTCGCCCTCGCCGCCACACTTGGCGTTACGCTGCCCGTGCGCACATGGGCTGCGCTCCCGGCGACGGATGGCTGGAGCAGCGATGACGAGGCCCTGCTCACACTGATCGGCGACACGATTTTGCCGGCGACGGCCGACTCTCCGGGTGCGGGAGCCGTCGGGATCGGGCGTTTCATCACGACGATGGTGCGCTTTTGCCAGCCACCCGGAGCGGAGGCAGGCGTGCGACAGGTGTTGCGTGAACTCCAGCAGCAATCTCAAGAGCGTTTTCAGCGTGGGCTTGCCGGCCTTGGGACCGCAGATCGCGAGAGCGTGCTTTCTTCTTTTGAAGCGACGGCGGGGAGCCGATCACCCAACTCTTTTCGCCAGATCAAGGAACTGACGCTCCTTGGTTATTTCACCTCGGAGGTTGGAGCCACCCAAGCATTGCGCTACGATCCGGTGCCGGGCGCGTATCGAGGATCGGTGCGAATGGCTGACAGTGATCGCAGCTGGGCCACATAGGTGGCAAGGTCCACGAGCGTAGTTGGTCAGTGATGATTTTTTTGGCTTCGCTTGTGGGCGCAAAATTTGGTGCAAGTTTGCTCTGAAAGACCTGCGCTAGGCTGGATGTTTTTTGCGGAGTTTTTTTCGACTTCGGGATTCTGGCGATGGCGCAGAATTCAGCGCCCGCCTTTTAGCGGCTAGGTTTACTAGGTGTTTTTACCTGTGAGGGCAGATTTATGGGCCATTCGGTCAGTAGGCACCTAGCCCATGTCGCGACAAGGATGAATCTGGTAGGATGAATTGTGGTCGCAACACGTTGTTAACAATACGATAGCAATCGATGATTGTCGTGACAACTGGCAATCGTGTTGGGGATCGTGACCGCAGTATAGCATACGAAAAGTCCGCTAGCTTGTTCATCGACGCAGTCTTGTTTCAAATTATCGCCTTGGAGCCCCGAAAAATAGTGTTACATAAATCGACCTAGTGCCACTCATGAAAGCAGCCAGCTTGTCTTCTTCAGTCTCGGTCAAATGCGGCTTGGCTCCGCTCCCACTGTGGAAGCGTTCGTTGGATATCTTATGCTGCCTCGTAGTCTTGCCGTTTTTTGTGATCTGCACGCTCTTGGCTTCGATCTTGACCGCGATCGCTTCGCCGGGACCTGTTTTCTTTAGGCAAGAGCGGGTGGGTTACATGGGCCGCCGCTTCAAACTTTATAAGTTTCGCACGATGCACATTAGCGCGGATGTCACGACGCATCAGGCTTATTTTACCCAGTTGATGCAGTCAAATGTCCCCATGCAGAAGCTGGACGGCAAGGGCGACTCGCGCCTGATTCCCAGTGGATGGTTGCTTCGAGCCTCGGGCCTCGATGAGCTGCCGCAGATCATTAATGTGCTCCGTGGGGAGATGAGTTTAGTCGGGCCGCGCCCGTGTATTCCCTATGAGTATGCCCAGTATTCCACGGCACAGCGCGAGCGGTTCAACGCCGTGCCCGGTTTGACCGGTCTGTGGCAAGTTTCGGGGAAAAACCGGACCACCTTCGACGAGATGATCCGGCTCGATGTCCAATACACCCTGCGGAAGTCCCTCCCTCTCGACTTGCAAATTATTATCCGGACGGTTCCGGCGCTGGTTACCCAGATCATCGATACTCGTCGCGCCAAGGTGCGGAATTCCGCCGCGCCGTCGCGCAAGGGCGACACGATGACAGCAGCGCAGCACTCGGTCGTGGTCGGTGCGCAACCCCTGCGCGCCGAGGCGGGGTCTTGAAAGAAAATCAGGGGGCGTTGATGGCCCGTTGATCGGGTTGTATCTTGTTTGATATCCTTGGCAGGCTTGCCAAGGCCATGCCGCGGGTCATCTGCTGCGGCTGTGCTGAAATTTTTATCCGATTCTTGTGCCCGAAAACTTTCCGGCCACGGGTTAGTTTTTGTCGCCGGTTTGGTCGTAATAGGTGGAGTGGCGTCGTGTGGAAAACAGGCGAGTGATGGGAAAACGACCCCTCAGGTCATTGCACCCGCCGCAGCAAAAGTCGCGGCGCCGGCTATTCCCGAGGCCGTCCGAAAACTATTCGGCCGCTGGATGCGAGCCGACGGCGGATATGTGCTTGAAATTCGCGGCGCAGATTTGAGCGGCGTGCTCGATGCCGGCTATTTCAACCCCAAGCCGATTCGGGTTTCGCGGGCTGTCTGGATGCAGGGCGGCGAGGGATTGCAGGTGGCGGTGGAGTTGAACGACGTGGGCTATCCCGGCGCCACCTACGTCTTGAAATACGATGCGCAGGCCGACCAGTTGGTTGGGAAATACACGCAGCCGCAGATGCAGCAAACGTTCGACATCGAGTTTGTGCGGCAGGTGCAATAACTGGCTTGGATCCAGGCTGCTCAAAAACCTCCCATGCGCAGTGTAGTGCGGGGCATGACGGTCCGTTGTGAGCGCTGCCGGCTGCCGCCGCGCTGGTGTGTTTGCGCCGGACTCCGCGAGGTGCGTTGTCCCCTCAAAGTCGATGTGCTCGCCCACCACCGCGAATGCCATCGGCCGACGAGCACGGGAAACCTGATTTGCCGAGTTCTGCCCGAGTCCCGCCACCACGTCTGGCGCCGCGAACGCCACGTCGATGCCGATCAATTGCGCGCAGCAGGCCGCGAACTGTGGATTGTCCACCCGCACGGCAGCCCGGTCCCGGCCGGCGCCGCGTCCGAAAACGTGCAGGTCGTATTGCTCGACGGTGCGTGGGGCGAAGCCTCCGCGATGGCGCGCGAGATTTCCTCGTGGGGTCGGATGGTGAGCCTGCCGATGACCGGTGAGAGCCGCTACTGGCTTCGCGCGCAGCAGGACGGCGGTCGTTTTTCTACCGTCGAAGCACTGCTGTTTCTCCTGCGCGGCTTCGGCTTGGAGTCCGCGCACGACACATTGTGCGCCCAATTCGAACTGCACGTTTACGCGAGCCTACGGGCGCGCGGCCGCAAGGAAACCGCCACCGAATTCCTCCACGGCTCGGTAATCGCCGCGGCGTTTCCCGGGTTGCTCGCGCAGCTCAACGCCCGCCGGCCGCAGTGAGCGCAGTTTTTTGCGGCGTGTCGCGATAGTTTCCTCAAGCATCCGCGCGTTCCCTCGTGTTTCCCTGCGAGTCCATGTCTCCGCATCGTCCTCGCGCCACGCTCATTCGCGCGGCGTGGATTGCTTTGGCGCTATTGTTGGGCAACAGCCGGGCGGTTGGCGCCGAAGCGAGCGCTTTCGATGACGTGTTTCCCCGCGCGGCGAACACGTGGCTTGAAACGCAGGTCGCGCTTGCGCGCCGCGGTTTCTCCGGCGGCGCGATCGACGGGATTCGCGGGCCTCAATCAGCGGCGGCGCTGCAGGCGTTTCAACGCCGCGAGAGCCTCGCGCCCTCGGGCGAACTCGACGCCGCCACGCGCGAACGCCTCACGCTCGACGCTCCGGCGATCGCCGAGACATCGCTCACCGCCGACGATCTCGCGGCGTTGCGACCGGTGCCGGCGACGTGGCTTGAGAAATCTCGCGAGGAGTCGCTCGCCTACGCGACGGCACTCGAGCTCGCCGCCGAGCGCTTCCATGCCGGGCCCGCGTTTCTGCGCCGGCTCAATCCGCAGGTAAATTGGGATGAGATTTCGTCCGACACGAAGTTCCGTGCCCCGGCCATCGTCCGCCTAGAAAAAGCCGCCCTCGGCTCCGCCGCGCGCGTCGAGATTCGCCTCGAGGAGCGCGTCCTCGAAGTGTTCGATCGCGACGCGCGCCTCATCGCGCATTTTCCCGTGAGCATCGCGCGCAAGGTTGAGAAGCGCCCGCGCGGCGAGCTCCGTGTGACTGTCGTCGTCACCGATCCCGACTACACCTTCGATCCCGCGGTGTTCCCCGAGTCGGCGGAGGCGCGCGAACTCGGCCGCAAGCTCATTATTCCGCCCGGCCCCAACAATCCCGTGGGCGTCGCCTGGATCGGACTCGATCTGCCGGGCTACGGCATCCACGGCACGCCCGATCCGGAGAAGGTCGGGCGCACGGAATCGCACGGCTGCTTCCGGCTCGCAAACTGGGATGCGCGCACCCTCCTCGCACTCGCGTGGGTCGGCTTGCCCGTCACCGTCGAACCGTGATCGTGATGCTCGGATGTGGGGCCAAATCGGATTCGACTTGATCCTCCCGGGCGCTTTCCTCTCGTTTCAATCCACCTGTGGACTCCAGTGGCGGCAACTCCCCGCCGACAACCCAAAGACACCATGAACCACCACCGTTCCAATCGCGGTCTCTCGCCGCTCGCCCGGCTGTTGCGCCTCGCAACGAGCCTGTTCCTCCTCGCCGCCGCCGGCACCGCCGCCTTCGCCCAGGGCACCGGCACCATCACCGGCAGCATCACCAGCAGCGCCACGCGTAACGGCCTTCAGGGCGCGCTCGTGACCGTCGCCGGCAAAAATCTCTCGGTGTTCACCGACAGCGCCGGCGCCTTCACGCTCTCGGGCGTCCCGGCCGGCACGCACGAACTCGTGGTGTCGTATTCCGGTTTCACGGACGCGCGCGAACGCGTGACCGTCTCCGGTGGCCAGCCCGCCCGAGTCGATCTCGCGCTCAAGTCTGGCGACACGATTACGATGGAAGCCTTCACTGTCGCGTCGGTGAAGGAAGGTCAGGCCCTCTCGCTCACGCAGCAGCGCAACGCCGCGAACATCAAAAACGTCACAGCGTTTGACGAGTGGGGCGTGCTGCCGACGCAAAACGTAGCCGAGTTGCTCACCCGCCTGCCTGGCCTCGCGGTCGCGCAATTTGACGAGGACGGCCTGATGATGAGCGTGAGCATCGGTGGCCAGCCCGGCGGCAACGCAGGCTACACGCGCATGAACATTGACGGCATGGCTTCCACCGGCGTCGGTGGCGACGGCCGCACGGCGACCATGCACTCGTTCTCGGGCTCGATGTATGAGCAGGTGGAAATCATCGCGGGCCAGACGCCCGACAAACGCGCCGACAGTTTGGGCGGCCAGCTCAATTTCATCACCGCTTCGCCGCTCGCGATGTCAGGAAATCGCCGCATCGACTTCACCAGTAGCGGTCGCTGGTTTCCGTCCTTTTCCAAACGCAACGATATGTTGTCCCATCACGCACTGCGCCCCGATTTCAGCGTGAGCTACCGCGAGGTGTTCGATGTGGCGGGCGGCAAGCGCAATCTCGGCATCCTGTTGAGCGCCGCCTATCAGGAAGTGGTCAACCCGCACGACTTCGACCTTCTGGCCTGGCAAAATGTGACGGGGCCCACCGCTTGGCTGCAGGATTACCAGCGCAGCAGCGGCCTCAACGATCGCTTCATCTCGGCGTTCAGTGCGCGCGTCGATTATCGCATGTCCGCTTCCACGAAAGTTTCGCTGCGCTTCCTTTACAACGCCGGCTCCGAGCCCTTCTTCCAATATTCCCACATCAACCCGTTCGGCAGCACGAATCTTTCGATCTACGATCCCATCACCAACGTAAACGGCAGCATCGTGCCGGGCTTCACCTCGAATCGCACCGAAGTCCGGCCCACCACGACCGTGGTTGCGGGTAACACCGTCGGCGCGGCCCGCATGCGTCTGGATTTGTGGAAGGTGTCTTTCACCAGCAAGAATCCCACTGGCACATTAGCGTTTGATCACAATTTTGGCCGTCTGAAAGTAGATCACGCCTACCGCTGGAGCCATACGCACTGGGACTCCGGTGCCGGCCGCAGTCGCGAACAGGGGCAACTCCAGCTTCGCACCCGCGATCCGATCGGCTTCGTTCTCGACGGCTCCAACCTCAATGGGCGCGTCTTTACGCAGACGGCCGGCCCCAGCGTTTACGATGCGGCCAGCTACACGCCGTTCATCGTGACGGCGAAGAACGCGTCCAGCCAGCCCGTGGATCAGACCTCGGCCGTCTTTATCAAGCGTGACAACGTGACTAACACCAACGAAGTCAGCGCCACGATCAACGCCACCTACCTTCTGCCGACCGAAGTCCCAATTACGTTGAAGACCGGCCTCGATACGGTGAACCGCCGCGTCAACGCCTTTGCGCCTTCTCCCCGGCGCTGGTATGGCGTCGTCGGCTCGGCGCTGCCTGCATCACTGGGCTTGGTGCCGCTCACCGAGTTCGAGCGCCAGCAGGGTGGCCAGCGCCTGCCGGTCTTCGATCCCGCCTCGGTCAGCACCACGTTGGGCAACGCCGCGCTCTGGACTGAGGACACTAACTTCAACGCGGTCGAGAAATACCGCACCACGCGAATCGTGGAGGAAGGCGTTGATGCCGGCTACCTTCAGGCCAGCGCTAAATTTGGCCGGCTCTCCGTGCTCACCGGCGTTCGCACCGAATGGGTCACCACGGACACTTTCTTCTACGTTGCTGCCTCCGCCGCGCGGCGCACTTTGATAGCGAATGAATCCGATCCGCTCAAACGCGCGATTGCCGACTATACCCCGTCATCAATCTCCGACAAAAAGTATCATAAATATTTTCCGAGCCTCCATCTCGCATACGAGTTGACGAAGGATCTGAAACTGCGCGCGAGCTGGTCCAACAGTTACGGTCGGCCCCGGCTGCAGGACTTGGTCGCCATCCCGACCGCCGACGACACCAACCGTCGGGTGACGATCGGCAACCCGGGTCTGAATCCCGCCACTGCCAAGAATCTCGACGTCCGGCTCGATTATTCGTTTTCGAGCACCGGGTTCTTTTCCGTCCGCCTCTACAAAAAAGACATTAAGGACTACGTCGGTTCGGCGACCCGCTCGGGCTTGATGATTCCCGACGGCCCGGACAACGGCTTCGGGGGCCAATACGTCGGCTACGAATTGGTCGAGCCGTTGAATCTCGGCACGACACAGTCCAAGGGAGTCGAGTTCGATTTCCGCCAGCAGCTCTCGTTCCTGCCCGGCGTTTTGAAAGGACTCTTTTTGCGCGCTAACTACACGAACGTTCGAACCTCGGCCGTTTTCCTCGGCGTTCCTTATCAGCCCGGTCAGGTGGTCGGCTCGGCCGGCCAGTGGTATATCCCCCGCACCTATAATGTCGGGCTACAGTATTTCTACGGGAAATTTGGCGCCAACTACGACGTGAATTACACAGCCCAGTTCCCCATCGTCTTTGGCGCGACGAGTCCCGGCACGAATGCGTTCCAGAAACCGAGAACCTTGGTGAATGCCGGGATTTCCTATCGGTTCCGCCCCGAGGTTACGGCGTTTCTCAACGTGAACAACATTACCGAGGCGGAATTGGATCGCTATACCTCGATCGAGAGTCGCCACCGCCAATTCTACGTCCTTCCGCGGTCAATCAAGTTCGGTGTCACCGGCCGGTTCTAATTCGGGTCGGAGACAGCTCGATTACCCTTCGAGGGCAGGCCCGCGTGCCTGCCCTCTTTGTTTTTTACCTTCGCGGTATTGGCCGCCTCCCGTTCGTGGGCACATAAAAAACCGCCCGGTTTCCCGGGCGGCGAGATTGTTTTCGGCGTAATCGCGCTTACGGCGCGTAAGTGATCGTGCGGGCGCTGGCGACACCGGTGATGGTGATCGTGATGCCTTGGGTGTAGTTGTCGGGATAGGTCTCGTTCGCGACGGTGTTGAGCGCCTTCACGTAGAAGGTCGCGCCCACGAGGTTCGACGAGGCGGCGAAGGTCGCGCCGTTCTCCAAATAATACTGGTCGGCCGCAGCCGCCATCTGGCGGGCGTTATTGAGCACCGCCTTGTCCTGCGACGCGACGCGGACCTTCTGGAAGGCCGGGATCGCCATCGCGGCGAGCAGGCCGATGATCACCACCACAATCATGATTTCGACGAGCGTGAAACCGGCACGGAGTTTGGATTGGTATTTCATGAGATCGCTTCGCTAAGAGTTTGGTGAATCTGGAAGGCCGTTACCATCGTCTACGCCGGGGCGTGCTCGACGACAATCGGTGCTAAACGGAAACCTCACGAGATTTTTGCAGGTTCGGCGCCGCCCTCAGGGCCGGACGGCCCGGGGCAGCAGGCCCGAACGGCCAACGCAGGCGCCCAGACCCGAATCATTCCCTCACCGTGAGTCCGGCAGCCAGTCCGGGGAGCGCACGCGTCCCGCATGCTGCGGCCGGCATTCCGCCGGCTGCTCGGAAAGCGGAGATACGGGCGGGGACGCCCGCATCGACACGCGGGACGCGTATGCTCCCCGGACCGCTCAACCCGGTTAGTCGGGTATGCGTTCGACGCGTCCGCACGCAAACTCGCCGTCCCCTATGTCTGCCGTCGTCACCGCAGCGCGCGGATGCCCTCGGGCAGCGCGAACACCTGCGCGACCTCGCGGTCCGTCAGTGCGCGATCAAAGACCGCGAGATCGTCGATTGCGCCGACGTAGGCCGCGGCGAGCACGAGCTGCACGTTCTCCGGTTGCCAGTCGAAGGTGAGATCCCAATTCGCGATGCGGCCCTGCGGCTGGCCGTCCAGGTAGAGTTGGCCGACGCCCGCCTTGCCGGCGTTCAGCCGATCGAAGGTGAACACCACGTGCGTCCACCGCGTGCGCGCAAACGGCGCGCGCTTCAGCGCCACCATCGGGCGCTCCTCGTCGGTCATCTTCGCCCAATCCTGGTTCTTCGGATTCCAGATTTCAAAGAGCGGCCGGATCGCGAAGCGGAAGTGCCGCGGCGTCTCGTCCTTCGACCATTCAAGAAAGATGAAGCCCTTCTTGTTGTCGCCGCCGACAATCTGCACCGGGTCGCAGTAGCCGGGCTCGAGGTCCTCGTCGGGCGTGAGCTTCAGCCACACCGAAACCGAGCCGCTCCAGTTCGCCGCCTTGTAGTCGATTGCGCCCGGACCCTTGAAGAACGGGCGCACGGGATTTTTTTTCGTGACCACCAGAGCGCCGCCGAACCGCCCGCCGTCGCGCGTGACCTTGATCGCATCCGTCTCCTTTGCCGCGCCGCTCGTCCCGCCGCCGGAAAAATAGAGCGTGCGATCGCCGCGCGAAAAATCCGCGTCGAACGTCCCGTCGAACGCCGCGTGCAACGTGAGCGCCGCCCGTAGTGGCTCGAGATCGGCGGCGAGGGAAAGCGAACCGGCCAGCAAAATGGCCGCGAGGGTGACGAGGGGAGCGTGGCGCATGGTGCGATTTGAAACGGCATGCGTCTGCTGGCAAGCGCGGGTTCTGCCTGCCGCCAGCGCGTGTGCTGCCGATATCGGCGCGCAAAAAAGGGCGGCGTGAATTCGCCGCCCTTGGCCTGTCGTCGGAGCGGCGGGTGCCACCCGATCAATACTTCGTTATTTCCTTGGACGTCACGGTGCTCGCCACCGTGCGGAGCTTGGCGGAGCGGGCGAGCCAGTCGGTGAGCTTGGGGTCGGTGCCCATCGCGTCGAGGAATGCGGCCAGTCGATCCGCGGACGCCGTGCTGATGGTCACACGATGGCTGTGATCGGTGCGGCCCGCGAGCACTCGGTAGGCGCCGATTTTGAGATCCTTGAGACCGATGGTGTCGAAGATACTGCGCAGTTCATCGAGCGCCTGGAGGTAGGCCGCCTCGTCGGTGACCACCACGAGGGCGCTGTAGTTGTTCGCTCCCTTGGGGCTGGGTCCCTCGAAGCGCACGGCTTGGTAGAGCACGCGCGAGGTGGTCTTGCGGATGGCGCGGAGGTGGTCGCGGTTTTGCACGATGGCGGGATCGTTTTCGAGGGCGCTCGTGAGCTTCGTCAGCTCGGCCACGGAGGAGGCGCTGACGGAGACGCGCACGCGACCGGAGGTATGGCCGTCGAACGACGTCTGAAAAACCCGCAGCAGCGTGTCGACGCCGGTCTTCGCCTTGGCGACTTCGTTGTATTCCTTGATCCACGTGGCGTAGCCGCTGGCGTCCTCGGTCTCGACTTCAAGGAGAGTCATGACGCGGGCAATGGGTTTCGAATCAGCGGCGTGCAGACAGCACGCGGCGAGGAGCGCCACGAGGGACGCGAGGAGCAGACGGGATATTTTCATGGGGATAACCTTGCTGGAGTTTTCGAGCCGGCGCAGAATCATGAACCGAGCGAGTGATCGCGCGGGAGGATTCAGGCCGTTCGGTGCGCGCGGGGTGCAGGCACAAGCGGTGTGATAACACCGGCGCGAATGAGCGCAAGGCCAGGGTCGTGCGCGGGGCGCGTGCGAATCACTTCGTTGACCGGCGCGCGCGGGGGCGTGTAGCGTCGCGGGCATGCGTTTCCCCCGCTTGTTCGTCGCCCTCACCGGAGCTTTGCTTTCATTCGCGCCACCGCTCGCGGCGGCCGATGCCGCCGCCGATTTGGCCGCGGCAATGGAGCGCGGGCGCGCGCTCTTCGCCGCCAATTGCGCGCTCTGTCACGGCGCGACGGGCGACGGCGTCGCGAATCTCTATCCGCCTCTCGCGAAATCCGACTGGCTCGCGGCGAACCGCTCCGGCGCCATCCGTGCGATCGTGAGCGGCCTAAGCGAGGAGATCACGGTGAACGGAAAAAATTTCATCGGGCAAATGCCGCCCGTCATGCTCGACGATGCGCCGGCGGCCGATGTCGTGACCTTCGTCGTCAACTCTTGGGACAACACCGGCGGTCACGTGACGGCGGACAATGTCGCGGCAGTGCGCGCGACCGCGCCTTTCAAGACCTACGCGCAGCTGAAGGCGGCGGCGGACTATCGCCCGCTGCCGGCGGCGCCGGAGGGTTTCGAGTTGCGCGAGCTCGTGCGGCTGACGGATTTTGGCGTGCGCCTCGCCAGCGATGGCAAGGGCGGTAAACTCTACATCCTCGGCCAGGCCGGTGGCCTGTGGCGCTTCGATCCGGCATCGGGAAATTTGAAACAGATTTTGTGGCCGAAGGATTTCGTCGGCGTGAAGCCGGGAGATTTTCAAACCCTCGGCATGGTGCGCGACACAACCGGCCGTCTCTGGATCACGGTAAACCAGCGTGTGACGGCGACGCCGCTCGTGCTGAACGAGTGCGGGATTTTCCGCACGACCGCCTTCGACGCCGACGGCGATCCGATCGCGCCGCGGCCGTGGTTTCAGACGAGTTATCCGTGGGGCATCGGACCCTACAATCACGGGCTCTCGGACATCCGCTTCGGGGCCGACGGCCTGCTCTACGTGAGCATCGGCTCGCGGACCGACGCGGGCGAGACGGGAATTTTTTCCCACCTCGGCAAGATGGGCGAAGTCGACATCACAGGAGTGATGTGGCGCTTGGACCCGAAATCATACGCGCCGAAAATCGAGATCATCGCCCGCGGCATTCGCAACGCCTACAGTTTTGCGTGGGATGGCTCGGGGAACCTCTTCACCGTTTCCAACGGACCCGATGCCCACGCGCCCGAGGAGATGGACTTCATCACGCCGCCTAAGCCCGGCGAGGAACCGGAGCACCACGGTTTCCCCTATCAGTTCGGCGACGAACCGGCGGATAAAAAATGGTATGAGCACACGCCCGTGCCGGCGCCGCCGAAAAATCCGAAGTATGTTCTGCCCGTGCTGAACCTCGGGCCCGCAGCGATGATGTATGGCAAGTCCACGAGCACCTTTAATGCGCACAGCTCGCCCACCGGGCTTGTCTGGCTGGGCCGCGACTGGCCGGAGAGCGTGCGCAACGGATTCCTCGTCGGCCGCCTCGGCAGCTTTCTCGCCGGCCCCGCCGAGGGCGAGGAGCACGGCTTCGATGTGCTGCACATGAAAATGGAGCGCCGCGCCGACGGCCGCTGGACCGCGCGCACGAATACCTTCCTCGCGCCCCTCGGCCGCCCGATCGATGTGCACATCGCTGCACCGGGAAAAATCTACGTGCTCGAATACACGCGTCCCACCGATCTCAAGAGCCGCGCCGGCTGGCTGCCGGGACGGATTCTGGAGCTGATGGTGAAGAAGTGAACGCGGGCGGAATGAAGCGGGGCGGGCTTCAGCCCGCCTTCCGATGTTTGCAAGCGGCGGACTGAAGTCCGCCCTACGGTTCAGCCTGATTGGCTCGACACCGGTGGGCTGTCCGTCGGAAATCCGCGCTCGATGAAATCCCTTCAAACTCCACTCGGCCGGCTGCGCGTGGTCGGTTGGTGGGAGGGCTGGTCGTTTCTCCTGCTGCTCCTCGTGGCGATGCCGTTGAAATATTTCGCGGACTGGCCGCTGGGCGTGCGCGTGCTGGGGACGGCGCACGGCGGGTTGTTTCTGCTTTACATTGTCGCCGCGATTCAGGCGGCGGTGGAGTATGGCTGGACGGGGAAGCGCACATTGCTCGTGCTGGTCGCGAGCGTGCTGCCGGCCGGGCCGTTCATCGTGGACGCGCGTGTGCTGCGCGTGGCGGCGGAGGACGAAGAGCGGCGGCGGTGAGCGCGATGTTCGCCGCCTAGAACGTCCCCTTCACGCCGACGGTCCAGAGCGAGCCGAAGTCCTCGCGCTGGCGGAATTGGGCGTGCGCGGGGGTGCTCGGGCCATAGCGCTCAATGTCCTCGGTGGCGTCGTTGACGTTGCGCATCGAGCCAAAGACCGCGACGCGTTTGTAGAAGAAATACTCCGCGCTCAAGTCGATGTAGAGGCGCTTGCTGCGCCAATCGAAGGTGCCGGGCTCGATGCTCGCGCCGGTGATCTGGCCTTGGCGTGCGCGGCCCTTGTAATTCCAGTTGGCCCGGAGGGT